>JAESTE010000019.1 GCA_016763735.1 Nitrospinaceae bacterium
AAATGAAATTCCTCAAAGCATCGAAGTGCCCGGAAAAGAGAAAAAGAAAGAATCGAATGCTAATCAGAGGAGTTTCTCATATAGCTATTGCGTGGAAGGGGAAAGGACTTTGCCAAAGAAAGAGCCTGCGGTTAGGCTGTTTTGGAAAACCGGATAGCCTATTTAACTGATCAACGGTGACTGCCGTGGAAGAGTTGTGAGGAATCCGTGTGAAATATCAATTCATCATGATCTGCATGAAATTCGAAAAATCTGCAAACATATCTCAAAAGCAAACTTGGTTTGGGATTCTCAGCCTCATTCTTCTGATCGGTCCGGTCACAGGGTGGGCCGCTCCGCTCAAAGGCCGAATCATTAAGCCGGAAGGGCTTTATGCGGACCACAATGCTTCCCAGGGGATTCCTGTCACGGCACTGATTTCCGGTGACTTTTCCAAACCTAAATCGTTTTATAATCTATGTGCAAAAATTCGAGAACTGAGTACTGATTCGAGCATCGATCTGGTCCTCTTTGATCTGTCCGCCCCATTCATCGGCATCAATCTGGCTCAATTATCTGAGCTGGATCGCCATATCCAGAACCTGAAATCAGCGGGCAAAAGGACCTATGCCTGGATTGAAGACGGAGATAGCACGCATTACTCAATTGCTTCGGCCTGCGATTCAGTGTTGATGGCGGACCTGGGCGGCCTGGATCTACCTTCGCTCTCCATGGTTTCAATGCATTTCCGAGATGCGATGGATCTATTGGGCATTCAAGCGGATTACACTCGTTCCGGTGACTACAAGGGGGCGATTGAACCCTTCGTCCGCTCGGAAATGAGTTCACACCTTCGGGAGCATTACACTGCCATGCTCCGAACAATGAATGATGAACTGGTCCTTAGAATCTCCTCAAACCGCGGTCTGAAAACCGCAACCATTCGCAAAGCACAAAAAAAGAGACTGTTTCCTGCTGAAGAATCCAAATCATGGAAACTAGTGGACCATACCCTGCCGCTAGGAACCGTTCGGTCAAAAGTTGCCAGTATCGAGAATCAGGATATCCGATGGATTCTTCCGGAAAAATCCACCCTGAAACCGGTATCGATTTTTGACCTAATGAGTCGTCTTATGGGGCAATCAGGGAAATTCTCAACACCTCAGGACAGCATTGCGGTGTTGCACCTTAATGGTCAAATAATGCCGGGTAACAAGGAGATTCCGGGCATGATTATTTCTGGTCACACGGTAAGCGAAATAAGAGATTTGAAATCGGATTCCGGAGTAAAGGGAGTTGTCATCCGCATCAACTCCCCGGGAGGTGCCGTCACCGCCAGTGAAGCCATCCGATCAGCTCTGCAGGATTTGGCAAAAGTCAAACCGGTGGTTTTTTCCATGGGATCGGTCGCCGCTTCAGGCGGATACTGGATCACTTGTATCGAAAGGCCCATCTTCGCGGAGGCCGGCACACTCACCGGATCGATCGGAGTCTTTGCACTGAAACTTCAATTCGGTCCCTTGCTGAGACGTCTGGGAATTAACTTCCAGACAGTTGCCCTTGATGAATCTGCCGGAGCTTTGTCTCTGCACCGCTCCTGGACGGATGAAGAACGAAATGAAATCCAATCGTATGTGAACGGAATTTACGCACGCTTTACCGGTCTGGTGAAGACCTCTCGAAAATTGGATGCCGAACAAACCGAATCTCTGGCCGGTGGTCGAGTATGGTCGGGAAAACAAGCCTTCGATGCGGGGCTGATCGATCACCTGGGAGGACTGCAGGACGCCATTCAACTTGCTGTCAGGGAATCCGGACTCGGCGAGGATTACGGAGTGATTCATCGTCCCAAGGAAAAGACGCTTTTTAAGTTATTCCAGATGTTCGAGAATTCAGAAGAAGCTGTCCGTGAGTTCATTCAGCCTACCGCCTGGAAGTTGTTGAACAGATTGGGATTCACCGGCTCCATGGCGCGGAATCTGATCCAGGACAGTCTGGCTCCAATTCCCCAGAAAGCTTGGCTCCTGACTCCGATAGAATGCCGGATTCACTGATTGCACGACTCGAACAGCCCCCCCTACCCCATTGAATTTGAGTTCATGAAAGTAGCCTACTTGACATCGGGTGCAGCGGGAATGTTCTGCGGCAGCTGCATGCACGACAATACCTTGGCTTCTGCACTGATCAAAAAAGGCTGCGATATTCAGTTGATCCCCACCTATACCCCCATACGGACCGATGAGGGAGATGTCAGCAGTGATCAGATTTTTTTCGGAGGGATCAATATATACTTGCAGCAGAAGATCCCGTTTTTCCGATATCTACCACGAGTCCTGGATCGCTGGCTCGACAATCCCCGCTTAATCCAAATGTTGGCAGCGCGCAGCATGAAAACGGATCCCAGCGACTTGGGCAACCTGACCATATCCATGCTGAAAGGCGAATCGGGATTTCAAAGGAAAGAAGTGAAAAGGCTCGTGGACTGGCTCGAAAATGAATCGAAACCGGACTTGGTGGTTTTCAGCAATATGCTGATCGGCGGCTGTATTCCCACCATTAAAAAGGCGCTCAAGGCACCTGTTTTGGTCACCCTCCAAGGAGACGATCTATTTATCGATTTTCTCCCCGAACCTTTCAAGACGACCGTAAAGGATTTGATCAAAGAACCGTTGAGACAAGTAGATGGATTCATTGTGCCTTGTAAAGACTACGCGGAATATATGGGGGATTATCTTGGAATTTCACCGGAAAAGTTCCACTTAGTGCCGTTGGGGTTGAATTTGGACGACTTTTCCAAGCCCCCAACACCCGAGAAACCTCCTGCTGACGACAAGACTACTTCAGGTCAATCCATCGGCTATCTAGCCAGAATCAGCCCGGAAAAGGGGTTTCACCGCCTTGTCGATGCATTCATTCAATTGAAAAAAATGAAAGGAACTGAAAAGGCATGCCTGAAGGTGGCCGGCTGGCTGGGAGCTTCAAACCACGAGTATTTCAACCAGCAGAAAGCACGATTGAAGAAAGCGGGATATGCCGATGATTTTATTTTTGAAGAAAATATCGACCGCCTTGCTAAAATTCAGTTCCTGAATTCATTGGATGTGTTTTCCGTACCGACGACTTACCGGGAACCCAAAGGGCTTTACATACTTGAGGCGATGGCTGCAAGTATTCCGGTGATTCAACCGAATCATGGCGCTTTCCCCGATATCATCCGAAACACGGGCGGCGGATGCCTCTTCGATCCGGAAGATCAAAACGAACCGGCAAAAACCATCCATCACTTGCTAACCCACGAAAAGGAGCGAAAAGAACGGGGCCGCCGTGGTAGAGAAAAGGTGTTTTCCCATTATTCGGCAGAATCCATGGCCGATTCTGCCCTTTCAATATACCATCGGTTCATTAAGGACTGGACAAACTAACAACAATTCATTCAATTCTTCTCCTAATCAGATGCAACTGAACGGATTTCCATTAGCTGAGCCTAAAATCCCACCTGTCCTGGATCCAACTTTCCGCCCGGCTGTCTCCGCAATGAGACATTTTCGTGCAGCTGCACAAGCTGCAACCAAGCCACAAAAGGTTAGGATCGCTCTGGAACGGGACCCCGATTCTATATCTCGATTTGATCTTGAGATTCTGCCGCAGGATCATCCGTATCATGCTTCAAACGGTTTCTTCCTGGAGCGATTGACCAAATTTCTGCTTTGGTCACGAGGCGGCCACCGAATTTGGTATTCCGGCCCTGAGTCACTTGGCAACGAACTGGAAAAACACTACCAAAATACGCCGACGGGTCAATTCGATGCGGATATCATGGGAAATCAAATTTATGAACAGCCTTTTGAAGTCCGACGTGTGGATCCATCAGAATTACCGGAGGAAAGAGAAGCAACCAAACCGCTGGGACGTCACTTGAAAGGATGCCGTATCGGATTCGATCTGGGCGCCAGCGATCGCAAAGTAGCGGCAGTCATTGATGGAGAAACGGTGTTCAGCGAAGAGATTCCCTGGGACCCGAAACCTCAGACGGACCCCGACTGGCATTTTAAA
>JAESTE010000001.1 GCA_016763735.1 Nitrospinaceae bacterium
TTTAACTTCACCTGCAATTTTTACGGGGAAGTCTTCTTCCGGAGTAAAGGTGGTGATGATATCAACCCCGGAACGGCCATTAAATAAGGCATCCTGATTGGCTTTCTCCCCCAGGCCTAAAGGGGAGACAATCCCCAATCCAGTCACAACTACACGTCTTTTCATCAATTCACCTCAGGGATGAGGAAGGCTAACGAATGACCCCGCCGCAAGTAGACGGGGGTATCCAAAAAATATTTGAACTTAACAAGCGTGGTAACAAGGCTACGCATTGAGGAAGTACAGATAAGCTGTAGCAATAGCTCACCTGTTTGCTTTTCGAGCATATAAGCTTTGCTCCACACCAAGTGAAAAATAAAACTCACCTAGGTGATTCAATTGGTGTGGCCTTTAATATAGTCAATCGCATGTTGAACCGTAGCGATCTTTTCTGCATCTTCATCAGGAATTTCAACATCAAACTCCTCCTCCAATGCCATGACCAACTCTACCGTGTCCAGAGAGTCTGCCCCCAGATCATCAATAAAAGACGCCTCTGAATTCACCTGCTTTTCATCTACTCCCAATTGATCAACAATAATATCTTTTACTTTTTCTTCAACAGACATGATTTTTAAAACTCCTAGTTGGAATTACATCAACATACCACCGTTTACATTTATTACCTGACCAGTAATATAACTGGCCTTTTCTGAAACTAAAAAAGAAACACAACGTGCAACATCTTCCGGTTGCCCTAATCTTGCAAGTGGAATTTGCTCGACCAATTTTGCGCGAACCGATTCTTCCAAAACCCGAGTCATTTCTGTATCAATAAACCCGGGAGCAACTGCATTAGCGCGAATGCCTCGAGGCGCAACCTCTCGAGCCAAGGTTTTTGTAAAACCGATCAAGCCTGCTTTTGAAGCCGAGTAATTAGCCTGACCAAAATTCCCCATTATTCCTACAATCGATGCGATATTTACAATAGCACCACTTTTTTGCTTCATCATTTGCTTGGCAGCTTGCTGGCTGCACAAAAAACTGCCCTTCAAATTGATATTCATTACCAGATCCCAGTCGGCCTCTTTCATGCGCACCAGCAGTCCATCGCGGGTGATGCCAGCATTATTAACAACAATATCGACTGGTTTGTATTCTTTTATAATCGAATCGAATACATTTTTCACATCAGCAGCACTTGAAACATCAATTCGAACAGCAGAGGCTTTCGCTCCACTCTGTTTTATTTCCGCAGCGGTTTTCTCTGCACCTTCCAGATTAATATCTCCCAAAATAACATGGGCACCCTGCCCCGCCAACTCTTCACTAATAATTCGTCCTATGCCCTGAGCACCGCCCGTTATCAGAGCAACTTTTCCATCCAATTCCATTTTCATATCCAAATTGTATTATTTTAAAGCTGCTAAAGTTTGCGACAAAGTTTCCCTATCGCCCACCTGATAGCAGTTTACGCTTTTATCGAACCTTCTCATCAATCCACTTAAAACTTTTCCCGAGCCCAATTCCACAACTGTTTCGATTTCATGGTCAACGATACTTTGCATGGTCTCACACCAGCGAACCGGCGAACATACTTGTTTAACCAGAGACTCTCTTGCTTCACTTCCGTTAGTGATGGGTTTTGCTTCAACATTATTGATGATAGGAAAGGACAGGTCGTTAAACTCAGTATCTTCCAATTCTTTTTGCAATCTGATTTCTGCCGGTTTCATAAGGGCGCTATGAAATGGAGCACTCACCGGAAGCATGACTGCTTTTTTGGCCCCTGCCGATAAAGCATTTTCAGAAACCATTTCTACGGCTTGCTTGTGCCCAGCTATCACAGTTTGCACCGGACTATTTAAGTTTGCCGGTTGCACAAGGTTAGACTCGCTTGACACCTTGTCACATAGATCCTGAATCGACTCGACAGGTAAACCAATAATAGCCGCCATAGAACCTATTCCAACTGGAACCGCTTCCTGCATGAACTGTCCACGCAACCGCACCAGTCGGACAGCGTCTCGAAATTTCAGCGCACCTGCAACTACCAAAGCCGAAAACTCTCCCAAGCTATGGCCCGCTGCAAGTACCGAATTAATACCATTTTCCCTTAGGATTTTCAAGGCCATTGTACTGTGAATCAACAGCGCAGGTTGTGTATTCTCAGTCAATCTGAGAGCCTCATCCGGGCCATTAAAACAAATATTTGTAAGATCATAGCCAAGCCCTTCAACGGCCTCATCAAACAATTCTCTGGCATCCGGTACATGGTCATAAAAATCTTTTCCCATGCCGATGAATTGTGATCCTTGACCGGGAAATATGAAAGCAATTTTCACCATTTGATCACCGCAGAACCCCAAGTCAAGCCTGCCCCTACGACTCCCAGGACAGAAATGTCCCCAGGCTTAATTCTCCCGGTGCGCCTGGCATCCTCGATACCAATAGGGATGGATGCCGCAGAGGTGTTGCCATACTTTTGAATGGTCATAATAATTTTTTCTTCAGGAAACTTCAGTTTTTCAGCAACCGCACTAATAATTCTTTGATTCGCTTGATGAGGAATGAGAAGATCGACATCATCTATTTTCAAATCATTGTATTCAAGCGCTTCAAGAATCACATTACTCATTCTTTTCACAGCTACTTTGAAAGTCGCATTGCCAGACATTTTTATAAAATAATTTTTATCGTCAATGTCCTTTTTATTAATCCCCGCCTTGCCAATAGCTCCTGGTACAACGATCAGATCAGACAGTGCACCGTCTGAATAAATATGTGAAGATAGAATACCTATAGATTCTTTCTGCTCTACCCTTTTGAGCAAAACAGCACCGGCACCATCGCCGAACAAAATACATGTGGAGCGATCAGACCAATCCACAATCCTTGAGTTCACCTCACTGCCGATCACCAGGATATGTTCATAACGCCCTACTTTAAGATATTGTTCGGCAATGGATAGTCCAAAGACAAATCCCGAGCAGACAGCCGAAATATCGTAGGCCGCAGAGTTGAATGCCTGCAATTCTTTTTGCACAAAACATGCGGTAGAGGGGAATAAAACATCTGGGGTGGAAGTGCATACAATGATCATATCCACTTTATCCGGACTCACCTTAGCCGATTCAAGAGCCTGTCGCGCCGCCGCCGCCGCCATAGTTGAAGCAGACTCATTTTCTGCGGCAATTCTGCGTTCCTTAATTCCGGTACGAGTGGTGATCCATTCATCCGAAGTATCGAGAGTTTTTTCCAGGTCTTGATTGGTGAGGATTTTTTCCGGTACATAAGCCCCGGTTCCCGCCACAGCCGCTTTAAAAATAGAGTTCATTCCAAGAAAGTATTATGAGGTTTCTTAAGGTTTCGGGTCTACAGATGGTGGGACATTAGAAGTATCCTCTCCATTTTCTGGAGTTTCACTGCCAAAAGCAATATTTTTTATCTGTTTCCACAGGGTACCTTTGCCCCCTTCAACATCTGAGAGATTCAATTCGATATCCTGCTTGATATGTTCAATAATATTTTTCTCACTCAACTCATAGGCGCGGTGGATAGCATTCTTAATCGCCTTTGGGGAAGAACTGCCATGAGCAATGATAACGACTCCATTCACGCCCAGTAATGGAGCCCCTCCAGTTTCTGAATGATCCACCTTCTTTTTAAACTGAACCAATTGAGGTTTCAAAAGCAAGTAACCGAGCTTGCTTAGCCAATTGTTCTGGAACATCAGCTTCAGGTTAGTACCGATCATTTCGGCAAGGCTTTCACTGATTTTAAGCGCCACGTTGCCAGTAAAACCATCACAGACAATAACGTCTGCATTCCCTCGATACACCTCTTTGCCTTCTATATTACCAATAAAATTAATATGGCTTTTCTTCAGCATCTGAAACGTTTCTTTGACAATTTCATTACCTTTGCCATCTTCTTCTCCGATGCTTAAAAGTCCGACACTGGGGTTTTCTTTTTCCAGAATATGTTGCGCAAAGACATGCCCCATAATTCCGAATTGAAACAACTGCGTGGTTTTGCAGTCGACATTTGCGCCAGCATCTAAAAGTATGGAGGTGCCTTTCAAAGTCGGCAATTGAATGGCAATTGCCGGTCTATCTACACCCTTCACGGGTCTGAGAATGACTGTTGAGTAGGCCAGAACGGCCCCGGTATTGCCTGCGCTCACAAACGCCGCGCCCTCCCCCTGCTTCAACAAATCCAAACCGATCTTCATAGAAGATTTTCGCTTTGATCTAAGAACCTTACCCGGACTATCATGCATTTCTACAACTTCATCTGCATGAATTATTTCTATGGGTAGCTCGTGATCAGGATCGTATTTATCGAGTTCCGCTTGGATTTTTTCAGATAATCCGGTAAGGATGATCGGCGTTTCATATTCCCGGGCTGCCAGAACAGCACCTTCCACGATGGCTTCCGGGGCATGGTCGCCTCCCATGGCATCAACCACGATTTTCATCCCAGACTCCTTTCAGCAGGACGGAAATTTTGAGGGGGGATTTTGAAGCAATGCAGGTAAATAGAAATTAAACAGCTTCTACTTCCATTATTTCATCAAAA
>JAESTE010000020.1 GCA_016763735.1 Nitrospinaceae bacterium
ATTTTTGGTGTCTCGTTATTTGTTGAGGGATTGGGTGGAGGAAAAGTTTGGAAAGAAAGTCAGAGGTGTAAACGATAACTTATGCGAAAAACCTCTCAATAGTGTTTTATTCTTCAGATTGATTCCGCTATTTCCTTTTTTTGCTGTCAATATAGGTTTTGCCTTGTCGCAGGTTCCCATGAAATTTTTCTTTTGGGGGACGATGTTTGGAAAATTGCCAGCAACGTATATTTACACCAATGCGGGAAGTAATCTGGCAACAATCAATTCCTTTGCAGAAATCATATCCATGAAGGTTTTGGGTTCCTTGTCACTTCTGGGTATTCTAGCTCTTATCCCGGTTTTTTATAAGAAAATGAAAGCCTCAGAAGAGTCTTAGAACTTCAAAGTCTTTTCAACGCTTGACTGGAAGCTTCAATTAAGGTTAACTAACTTTTCCTTACTAAACTAAGAGATCAGAAGGAATTTATAATGGCAGAAAGACACAGAACACCCAAAATGGCGCAGTTCCTTAAAGACAATAAGAAGAGCCTTGAAGAATTTGGCAATCGCAAAGGTGAGAAGTATGTGCGCGAGCCATGGATGCTAAAAGCCAACCCGGCGGCTGAACATTCGGTTGAAATTGAGGTCGAAGATTGTCAGTGTGATGGTAACTAGTAAGGATTGAAACAGTTATCTTTTAGAGGTTTGATAGGGGAATATCGCAGTAGACGCCTATTTCAACCGGGCGTGGCCCGGTTAGCAGACTTCTTTTAGCACTTTCAAAAACCGTTGAAACTCTTCCTGCTTGATATCCCCCATATTAGCGATACGAAAAATACTTTCGCTCAGGTTTCCCTGCCCAGCATAGATGACGAATCCGTTAGACTTCAATTTGGCGTGTAATTTTTCATAGCTCAGTCCCTTCGGTAGTTTTAATCCGGTCAAGCAATTGCTACGCCAGCCTTCGGGAATTAAAAGCTCCAAGCCAAGATTTTTGAATTCGTCACGCAAAAAATTAGCCGCATCCCCATATCGTTTTATTCTTCCCGCTACCGTTTCTTCGATCAGCTCATCGAGTGCAACATCGAGCGCGTAATGCGCTGGGATAGCCGGGGTGAAGAGCAGTCCTCCCGTTTCCTGGGCTTTGTGGTATCCCGTTAGATTGAAGTAAAGGGTGCGTGCGGGAATTTTGATCAAGCGTACCAGGTCTTTTTTGCGGAACAAAACAAAAGACACCCCTGGCACTCCTTGCAGGCATTTGTTGGCGGTTCCGACTGCGAGATCGACGGAGGTGAAGTCCATTTCATCTCCCGCCAGACTGCTGATGCAATCTACCAGAAAAACTTTGCCATATTTTTTTGCCAGTTCCCCAACAGCCTGTAGCGGATTGAGCAGTCCGGTTGTTGTTTCGTGGTGTACCAGGGAAACCACTTCAATGTCACTTTGCTTTTTAAAATACCTTCGATGTCATCCAGGTTCGGCGGAACTCCCCAGTCGAGCTTGATTGTGTGGCGATGGAAATTATAAACATCGCAGAGTTTACCGATGCGTTCGCCATAAACGCCATTTTCGATGACCAGCATGGAACGTCCTGAAGTTAAGGAAGACGATACCGCCATTTCCAATGCCGCAGTCCCTGATCCTGAAACCAGGACCGATGTAAATTCTTTTTCGATATTGAAAGCCTGTAGAAGTTTGCTGCGAATAGCGGCCATTAAATCAGTAAATTCTTTTTCACGATGGCAGAGGTCGGGCAAGGCCATGGCCTGTCGCACTTTGTCTGTAATGTTAACAGGGCCGGGATTGAGCAAAACGGTTCGAGTCATGAGATATGATTGGCTAAAGGTTTAAAATTTTGATCAGTTTACCTTACACAGAGACTTGCGTACACAGGGAAAATACATGCATTGCTATAGGCACCCTTCCTGTTTTAAACTCAAGAGGATGCGAAAATATCTCTTCATATTGGGACTGGCTTTTTTGTTTATTGCGGATATAGCAAAGGCCGACTATTCCAGCCTGACCCTTCCTCGTATTGCCTATGAGGGGGGTAACGACAACGCTCGCCCAGAGGCATTGAGAAGTCTGCTGGCCCAGATTGCGCGCCGCACATCGGTGGAGGTCAATCGCGAACCCATAGTATTGAAGCTTTCTGATCCCAACCTGTTTAAGTATCCCTTCATTTATTTAGGGGGCGATAAAGCGTTTGAGCCTTTTCCAGATAGTGACTTGAAAATATTGCGCAAATATTTAAGCTATGGCGGATTCCTTTTTATTGATGATAATTCTGCCGAACTCGATTCGGGATTCGACCAATCTGTTAGGAAGCTGGTCGCGAAACTTTTCCCTCAAATGCCATTAAAGGATATTCCTCGTGACCATTCTGTGTTCCGTTCGTTTTATTTGCTCAATACCGTTTCAGGCCGAGCGATTATTAAATCCTATTTAGAAGGCGTTTCGCTGAAAGGGCGAACCGTGCTCATGTATTCGGCCAACGATCAGGCGGGTGCCTGGTCACGGAATAAGTTGGGCGACTGGAATTACGATATTTTGGCTGGCGGGTATCGCCAGCGACAATTATCGATACGGCTTGGGGTCAATATCATCCTCTATGCGTTGACGCTCGACTATAAGAAGGACATGGTGCATTTGCCAATTATTCTTGAACGTCTTCGCAGGTACCAATCGCCATGAACGGGTTAGCGAAAATTTTCGGGTTCGATCCTAAAGACTACGACCAGTGGCAGGTGAACTGGGCACCGGAAGACCCGTGGTTGATTGCCATTTCCATTGGCTTGATGATGCCTCTTGCGCTTTGGTTTTTCTGGACCAGTCTGAGAAGGATAAGTTCGAAACCACAAAAGGTTTTTCTTTTTTTGCTTCGTGTTGCCGCTTTTTCGCTTCTGCTGATTATTTTGTTACGCCCGGAATTGGAATTTAAGAAAAGTCATTCTCTGAAAAACCACATCGCAATTTTACTCGATAACAGCAAAAGTCTTTCCATTAAAACTTTTCCTAAGGAAGTCCTCAGGATTGACCTCATAAGGGAAACGCTGGAGTCGAATGAAAAATATTTTGACCAGCTAAAAAAGGATTTCCAGGTTGATACTTATTTTGTGTCTGATGGAATCGAAAAAGTAAGTTCAGGATTGAAAAATTATCAGGCCCATCGCCCGTATACAGATTATCGTCGTGTCCTGGAAGAATTAAACAAAATTTATGAAAACAAATCGCTTCAAGGAGTATTTCTTTTTTCAGACGGGGCCGACTTGACTCAAGAACCTGGAGAAATATCGCCGGATATATTGAAGTCGCTTACAAGAATAAACGGCCCCGTGCATACCCTGCAGGCAGGCAGTAACGATCAGTTTAGAGATTTGGCATTGGAATCTGTTTCAGCTCCCGACTTCGGATTCGTCCAGCAGTCTGTGCGCTTATCGTTGACCGTGTTCTCATCTGCGTTGGGCAATCGTAATGTTCCCTTGGTGTTGAAAGAAGGCGATCGTATTCTTGTTTCGAAGATTATTGAAATTCGCGAAGATCAGCAAAAATATAAAGTGGACTTGCAGTTCACGCCACGAAAAATTGGCAAGCGTATTTATACTTTGAATTTGCCGCGTTTTGCCGAGGAGTCCATTCTCACCAATAATCAGAAAGAGTTTGAGGTTGATGTAGCGCGGGACCGAATACGCATCTTACATTTAAACGGTCGTCCGTCATGGGACTCGCGATACCTGCGCGAAGTTTTAGCGAATAACCCCAGGGTAGACCTGCTCTCGTTTTTTATTTTGCGTAACCTCGGTGATGATGTCGTTGCGCCAACCTCTGAGCTTAGCCTGATACCTTTTCCTTCCAATCTTTTGCTCGATGACTATTTAAGCTCTTTTGATCTGATCATTTTTCAGAACTTCAAGTATAAGCCTTTTATCGATAAAAAATATTTGTTCAATATCCGCAAGTATGTTGAAAAAGGCGGGGCTTTTTTGATGGTCGGTGGTGAGCTCTCTTTTCAGGGCGGCGGCTATTCGCGCACCCCGATTGAAGATATTTTGCCGGTGCGTTTCAAAGATATTGCGACACGTTTTATAGACAAAGAATTTCGCCCAAAAATCAGTGGCGATTTTTCTAATCACCCGATTTTACGTTTGGAAAAAGAGTCGAATGAGGAGGTCTGGAGTGCCTTGCCACCCTTGCACGGGGTGAACCTGGGGCTTATCGCTAATAAAGATGTCTATGTTCTGCTTAAAAATGAATCCGAATCTCCGATTCTTGTGGTAGGTGAGTTTGGGGAGGGTAGAACTGCTTTGCTGGCCACGGATTCTGTTTGGAGCTGGGGTTTTGGAAAGGCGGGGGGTAGATATTTTCATCGATTTTGGAACAATGTCATCGACTGGTTGATTGCCGAGCCTAAAACGCGTCGCCTGCAATTGGAGTCTGATAAGGAGCGCTATCGGGAAGAAGAACAGGCTTTGATAAAGTTTAAATTGCTGAAGAAAAATTATCAACCGGCTGCAAATATTACAGGTAAACTGACCCTCTCTTCTCGTTCAGGCGAGGTCATCACAAAAGAGTTGAAGACGGATAAACTGGGTGGGCAAGTGTTTTCCTTTCTTCCTGAACAAGCTGGGTTTTATGAGGCTGTGATAGAGATAGAAGGCTTGCAGGAAAAGATTATGTTTTCTGTGTTGAAAGACAATGCAGAATTTGAAAAGCCTCTGGTGAACGATTTTGTCCTGAAAAAAATTGCCCAGGTTTCAGGCGGCCAGTATAGGGTGCTTAATGGTGCTAATGATTTAAGTGCGCTTCAGTTTGAGAACCCTGAAATAAAAGTTAAAAGCCATAGTCGATCTTTTTCTCTTTGGGAAAATTGGTGGGCTTATGGTCTCGTTGTCGGATTTTTGTTTCTGGACTGGTGGCTCAGGCGAAAAGCGGGGTTGAGTTGACCCAAGGCCAACCTGAATATTTCCTTACACAATCTTTACATTACTTTAACCAAAACTTCATTGTTAATCAGGCCTTTATCTTGTAAAATCAATTTGTGATAGTGATTAAGGAAACTTCGTTTCACCTCCAGCAATAAAACTCTTTCCAAAAGAAAATTACTTTAAAAAATGGCAAAAAAAGTTGAAAAAGGTAGCTTGAATATACGCAAATGGGTTCGAGACCGGATCCTTTTCCTTGCGGTAGGAATATTCGTATTTGGTGCTGCGGGCTATATCGGCGCGGATAAAGTATTCGACAGCCACAGCATCTGGTTTCACCCTGTCCGCGAGTTTGCCTTGTTGATTTCTTTGATCGGTGTTATTTCGCTCGGCTACGAAGTTTTTCTACGCGAGTTGACCTTCAACGAATATAAGGAAGCGTTGCAGGAAATTGTCAATCCCGATGCGGTTCGTTTGGGGATACTAGGTATCTTTAAAAATCGTTCTGAACTGGCACAGGCTACTTCTTTCGAAGTATTGTTTGGAAATGTGAAGAAAGAGGTTTTTATAGGGGGTTCTTCCTTGTTATCCATTTCTACTGCCAGCCGCGAACTGATCAAGGATAAAGTCCTTAGTGGAATCAATGTTCGTTTGTTGGTCATGGACCCGAACTCCCCAGTGGTGGAGCTAATTACAAAGCAGGGCGGCGGTCGTCACACGTTTCTCAACGAAATTAAGACCTCACTGCTTTTATTGCAAAAACTGTATCACGAAATTGAAGACGCGAATACGTCAGGAAAAGGTGAGTTGCTTGTCCACAGTTATGACACCATCCCTTCTCATTCATTCATTTCAATTGATGCGCAAAGCTCTTCCGGAATGATCATCGCCGATATTGGTCCTTATCTCGGGCGCAGTACGCCGCGACCGAGTATGCAGGTGGTTAATAAAAAGAACGGCATGTTCGGCTACTGGAAAGAGATGAACGATATCATGTGGGAAAGCAGTAAACCGGTAAAGATGGAAGCGGTCGACCCATCCGCAGTCAAAAGTAAGACTTTAGTTTTGGCGAGTGGAAGTGAAACAGAGTTTTACGATTCTGAAAGCGATAGCTGGAAGAAAGCCTCCGTTTGTCAGATGGGTAACGGCTGGCGCAGTATCAAAGGTGGCCAGTGGGTATGGGTTCGCGAAACCGTAACAAAAGAAGAAGCCATAACCGGCAGCCAGAAAAAACTCCGTGTGCAATTTAATCTGCCCATTGGAAGTGCGGGTTCTATCCACACGGCGGAAATGTTGTTGCGTTCCGACGACACCTGTCACATCACGGTGAACGATGTGCGTTTATTGCAGGAATATGGTGGTGCCGAATATCCCGATCCTTTCCTCATTGATATTGACCAATATGTCCATACCGGGGACAACACCATCACCTTCGAATTGGTCAGCTACGCCAAACCCAACGCAAAAGCCCCGGAAGATAACCCAACCGGTATCGTCTACCGCCTCCACGTCGAATATTCCTGATAATTTTTGGTGTTTCCCCTTTGCAATTAATGGGCGGGGATTCGTGTGGGCTTTGCGATTTCCAGGCCAGCCTTATCACGCAAATAAAGCGGGGTAGGCCAAATTCCACAGCTCAGCCAACTTATTTTAAACAAAGGGTTAATTCCTTCCTCATCGCGCTGGTTTTGGGCGGTATCTCACCGTAAATCAATTATTGACAGGGTAGGGCAGACTGCTATAATCCCGACTTCTATGACCTTTTCGTCTCAGGTTTGTGGCTAACATATTATAGTTACAAGGCTAAAGGGCTTTTTAGAGGGGGCGGGTTTGGTGGCTTATTGCCGCCTATATAATATAGTAACGTTTCTTCTGTTTTTCTGTCGAGATTGGCGGAGTATTTTAAATGGCTGAATATTTTTATA
>JAESTE010000021.1 GCA_016763735.1 Nitrospinaceae bacterium
AAAAAGCCATTGCCAAAATCGAAAATCGCGATGCTCTCGGTCTTTATGAAACGGTGCGACAAGAACAAATATCCATGTGCGGAGTGAATCCCGTAACCGTCATGCTGCTTTGCTGCGAAAAACTGGGCGCACAGAAATCAGAACTGATCGAATACAAAACTTCCGGGGAAGTGAATGGAGATAAAAGCCGGGTGGTGGGATATGCTGGAGTTATCGTGACTTAAAATTAATTTTTGTAATGCATCAACTCGATTTCATATTTATCCGGATCTTCAGTAAATATAAACCTTGTTCCGTTTGAAGACTCTAAGGGGCCTTCTGTAATGCGAATACCGGCTGCATTGAGTTTGTCTATACACACTTTCAAATCATCCACTTCAAAAGCAAGATGCACCAAATCTTCAGGAACATGGACCGACCCTGAATCGGGGAAAGAACATAATTCTAATTCACAATCCATATCCGGAAACTTCAAGAACACCAGTTTGGAACCGCGCGGTGAAGTTTTCTGCTCGACCACTTCCATCCCCAGAATGTCCTGGTAAAAAGAAATCGATTTATCCATATCAGAAACTCTGAACCGTGTGTGCAAGTATTTTTTTATCATGACTTGTAATCGAATTGAACAACGGACTGATACTTATCCATTTGTTTTTTCGCCAAGACCACCAGTTCTTTCAATCTTTCTTCATTAACAGCTTCAAATCGAAGTACCAGTATAGCCTGCGTGTTTGAAGCGCGTATCAAAGCCCAACCGCCATCAAAGTTAATTCGAACGCCATCGATATCTATAACATCATATTTTTTCCTGAAAATTTCCGTTAGCTCGCGGACAATTTCAAATTTCTTGTCGTCAGGGCAATCGATCCGAATTTCAGGAGTAGAAGCTGTCTCCGGCAAGTCGGCAAGCATTTCAGAAACCTTTTGCTTCGACTCCGCTACAATTTGAAGGATTCGGCAGGCTGCGAAAACAGCATCATCAAAACCGTAGTAATTATCCGCGAAACATATGTGCCCACTCATTTCTCCAGCCAACAAAGCTCCTGTTTCACGCATTTTATTTTTTATCAGAGAGTGCCCAGCCGCCGCCATGACAGGGACTCCTCCATGCTTTTCAATATCCTGATAGAGGTTCTGCGAACATTTCACTTCCCCCACAATGGTAGCTCCCGGATTCCGGGAAAGAATATCGCGAGCAAAAATAATGAGCAGTTGGTCTCCCCATAAGATATTTCCCTTTTCATCGACAACCCCGATCCGGTCTGCATCGCCATCGAACCCGATACCGAGTTCTGCATTTTCAGAACGAACTTTTGCAATCAAGTGAGTCAGGTGCTCCGTAACCGTAGGGTCAGGGTGGTGATTGGGAAAGGTGCCATCGGGTTCGCTGAACAGTTCGACAGGGTCTTGTCCCAGCTTTCTTAACAGATCCGGGCCAACAATTCCAAAACAGCCGTTACCGCCATCAACCACTACTTTCACCTTTCGCGATATCTTTAAAATGGAACATATCTTTTCCATATAATCGCCCAACACTTCTTGCTGCCTTGCGTTTCCAGTTCCTGTTTCAAAATCATTTGCTTCGATCAGCCTTTTCAACTCCTGCACCGTTTCACCATATAAACTGTGCAGACCCTGACTGATTTTGAATCCATTGAACTCAGGCGGATTATGACTACCGGTAATCATAACCCCACCATCGGCTTTGAAATGATGCAGAGCAAAATACGTCACCGGTGTAGGCACCATTCCGATATCGATGACATCGCATCCAGTCGAATTTAAAGCCTTGGAAAGAATGTCTCGAAACTCAATCGAACTAGAGCGCACATCCCTGCCGAGAACCATGGTTTTACCACCGCCTCTCCTGATATAGGTACCAATGGCTTTGCCAATACTTGCTACGGATTCTGGAGTGAGGTCTTGACCCACAATTCCGCGGATATCATATTCCCGGAAAATTTGCGGATTAATAGAAGAAGTCATAATTATTTTTGTCCGTTAAAAAATTTTATTCAGGAGGAAGGGTCGCTAAACGTTTCTTCGTTTTTTTCTGTTTCTGTCGGTTTTTTAATAAGCGTGCTCGTCATTTCAAACGTTTTTCCTTCACGAAATACTTTCAAGTTAATAGTCTGCCCCGGAGCCAAAGCTAATAGTTTGCGACGAAAGATAACAAAATTGTCGATAGGCTTATGGTTGAATTCAACAATGATATCTTTTTCCTTCAGCCCTGAAGCCTCTGCCGGACTCCCTTTCTCCACTCTCTTTACTATAAGCCCGTCTGAACTATCAAATTCTAACTCGGCAGCTTCTTCATTAGAGATGGGCGTTGCACTGGCACCAAACCATCCTCGCTCCTCTTCGCCAATAATCAGCATACCCATGACTTCTTTCACTGCATTTATGGGAATAGCAAAACCAATCAATTGAGCCTGCTGAATGATTGCAGTATTGATTCCCACAACTTCCCCATGCAGGTTTATTAATGGACCTCCACTACTTCCCGGATTGATAGCCGAATCGGTTTGCAGGTAATTAACAAATCTATCTTTGGGGTGTGGAGAAACTCTCTCCTTGGCACTGATTAAGCCGGACGTGACCGAATGTTGAAATCCTAATGGATTCCCTATTGCTAAAACAACTTCTCCCATTTGCAACGCATCCGAATCACCAAAAGGAAGAACATTGGGAAGGAAATCTGGATCAATTTTTATCAGTGCCGTGTCCGACAACCGATCAATGCCTATAATTTGTGCAGGATATTCTTTTTGTTTTTCTGACAGAACCACACGAATATCAACAGCGTTAGAAATAACATGAGCATTTGTAAGAATATAGCCCTGCTGATTTATTAAAAATCCGGACCCCAGACTGAGCCCTTCCGAACGAAATGGGATGGGAACCTGAAAAGGTACAAAATCAAGAATGCTGGATACAATGGGGATATTAAAAGGCAATAAACTGTTTGGATCGATTCCAATGTTGGCGTCTTTTTCTTCCAGCCTTACCGTATAGATATTGACCACTGCCGATTTGACGGATTGCGAAATACGGGCAAAGGTCTGATTGTCTATGATGATGGGGTCTCTATCTTCACTATCTTCAACATCGTCCAGCCGAGTCCAAAAGTTTTTCAGGTCGATATCTTCAATGGACATATCCTGAAAACGCTTGTCAAATATAGGATCATCTTTAGTAACGAGTACTTTATTAGCCTGCTGTGCTGTTTGAGAAATCGAACAGCCCTGGTTTGCAATACAAAGTATTGCCACCAAAGATATAAGCCAACGTATAGAAGTTGAAAAGTGTTTTGAAGAATGCAGGATAGCTAACATTAGAAAGGGTTCCGCGTTAAACCGCCGTCAACAGTGAAGTTCGTTGCAGTGATCCATGCAGACTGCTCGGAAGCAAGGAACAGAGCCAGTCCGGTTAAATCCTCCGGCATTCCCATTCTTTTCAAAGGAATGGATTTACCCGTCTGTTCCATAATATCTTTTTTAGCCTGCTCAAAAGACGGCCCGTTTCCCTGCGCCTCGGCTTCCTGTTCCCACGATCGACTCCACACTGGACCAGGCGAGATCGTGTTGACGCAAATGCCATCTTCAGCCAGGGTTTGTGCCAGAGAAACCGTCAAGTTCGATAATCCCGCTTTCATCGCATTGTAATGTGGAAATATTTCCTGCGGGTGGGCCGCAGCGATGGAAGATATGTTAATAATTCGTGGGCAAGAAGATTTTCGTAACGTAGGAATACTCAATCGGCACAGACGAACCGCCGACATGAGGTTGACCTGAAACGAATTTTCCCAATCTTCATCAGAGACTTCAAAAAAGTTTCCCAGCTTCAAAACTGCGCCGACATTGTTAACGAGAACATCTAAACCACCGAAGGTTTCTTGCACTTTGTCAAAAAATGCACGAACACCCTCGGCTTTGGAAAGATCGGCTGCAAAAAAAATATGACCCGAACCTTCTATCTCTTTTGCAAGAGAATCCAGCCGCTCGGCGCCACGTGAGCAACCCGCAACCTGCGCCCCTTCTTTTGCGAAGGCCAAGGCAAGAGCTCTGCCAATACCATCTGCGGCACCTGTCACAATTACTTTTCGGTTTTTCAAAGTGGACAATTTAAAACTTTCGACCGTTAGTAAAGTGGGACAGACGAATCGATCTTTTCAGACCATTCATTGATGCCGCCACGCATGCTTTTCAGATTTTTAAATCCCATTTCCTGGAGTGCCTTGGCAGCCTTCATAGAACGTACGCCCGCCTTACAATGCAGAACAATTTCTTCATCGGGTCTCAAGCCATTGAGTTTGGCCGGGTCTTTTGCTTCTATGTCCCCAAGAGGAATCAGAATCGCCCCGCCAATTTTACAGATATCGTACTCCGAGGGTTCCCGCACATCAATCAACCTGAATTCCTGCTTGTTGTCCAGCATTTGTTTAACCTGCTCAACTCCAATTTCCATTTCATCGTCCTCTGGTGATGCCTGAACTGGAACGATGCCGCAGAATTCTTCATAGTCGATCAATTCTTTAATCGTCGGGTTATCACCGCAAATAGGACAATCCTTATCCTTCTTGAGTTTCATTTCTCTGAATTTCATGGTCAAGGCATCGAACAAAAGCAAACGACCTACCAAGGTGTCGCCTTTTCCAAGAATCAATTTTACCGCTTCATTGGCCTGAAAGAGACCCACAATTCCCGGAAGAATTCCTAACACACCGCCTTCTGCACAACTTGGCACCAATCCAGGTGGCGGTGGCTCAGGGTACAAACATCGATAACAAGGGCCGACTCTGGAATCAAATACCGAAGCCTGACCTTCAAATCTCAATATGCATCCGTAGATATAAGGTTTTTTCAACAACACACAAGCATCGCTCGCAAGATAACGTGTAGGGAAATTATCCGTGCCATCAATAATGATGTCGTAGTCCTTAAAAATATCCATTACATTTTCAGACGACAACCTCAGATTATATGTTTTGACATCAATGCTCGAATTGATATCGGCAATTCGGTCTTTTGCAGAATCGACCTTTAGCTTTCCCACCGTTGATTCGCCGTGGATCACCTGCCTTTGCAGATTACTCAAATCCACCACATCGAAATCAACCAACCCTAAAGTTCCAACTCCCGCCGCGGCTAAATACAGTGCCAGCGGAGAACCCAGCCCCCCGGTGCCAATCAATAGAACTTTCGCGTTACAAATTTTTTCCTGCCCTTCAACCCCTACTTCCGGCAACAGCAAATGCCGACTGTAGCGATTGATCTGATCTGTAGTTAAAGCCATAACTGATATTCCTGTAAAAAAATGATTAATTTCTATTTTATATATTAGACCCTATTTTATCACCCACTCACCGTGGGGGGCAACAAGTCTATTCCCAAAAAGCTAAAATAGATTCTCGCCAAGCCTTTTACTCCAGATTCGCCAGCATTGCCTCCCCTGCCACGAAACCCCTTAACGGCAACTGCTAAAGGTTGACTCAAATCCAGCAATAGAACCTTCGAGAACCGAATCGGGCAGACAATAGGAGATACGAAAATAGCCGGGGCAACCAAATCCACGTCCTGGCACCACCAGCACCTTTTTCTCTGCCAGTTTTTTCACGAATTCCACTTCATCTGCTAGTGGCGATTTTGGGAAAAAATAAAACGCGCCTTGCGGTTTCACCACCTGATAACCAATACGAGTCAGTTCTCCATATAAAAAGTCGCGCTTTTTTTTGTACTGCTCCACATCCACCGTCACCCCTTGCACATTTTTAACCACACGCTGGATCAAAGCCGGGGCATTCACGAATCCCAATACCCGGTTCGAAAAAATCAATCCTGCCATCAGATTGTTCGCATCTTCGCATTTCGGGTGCACCGCCACAAACCCAATTCTCTCTCCAGGCAAGGCAATGTCTTTCGAGTGCGAGGTGATGTAAATGCTGTTCTCATAAAGGTCAAGGATGTTTACAGCTTCCACCCCATCAAAAGTTATTTTTTTATAAGGATCGTCTGAGATCAAATAAACAGGCTTACCAGATTTATCTGAATGCTCCTTCAACACCTCAGCCAATTGCTTTAGTTCTTCACGCGAATAAACCACGCCGGTGGGGTTGTTAGGGGAATTGACAATCACCGCCTTGGTTTTTTCACTGAGGGCACCTTTTAAAGCATCCATATCAAGAGTGAAGTCGTCATGCGTTTTCACCGCTACTGCTTTACCACCATGATTATCAGCATAGAAAAGGTATTCAACAAAATAGGGAGCAAAAATCAGGACTTCATCGCCGCTATCCAGTAGGGTTTTGAGAGTGATATTTAGTCCACCAGCGGCTCCACAAACCATCACCAGATCATTTGCAGATAGCGACACCTGACACTCTGAAGAAAGTGTTTTCGCTATTGCTTCCCTCACATCCTGAAGCCCCGCGTTTGGCATATAGCGGTGAAGTCCCGGGGAAGTATCTTTTGCAGCCTGCACCAGAGCGGCCTGCACTTCATCCGGAGGTTCAATGACCGGATTACCCAATGAAAGATCAAAAACATTTTCTTCACCAAACTGCTTTTTAAGGCGAATCCCCTCTTCAAACATCTTCCTGATCCAGGAAGACTTTTCCATAAATCCGCTCACTTTTTCTGAAATAGCCATTCTTCAATTCCTGACAACAAAATCCGTCAATTAATTATTAAATAAAAACTCACATCCTTATTATAATCTGCGGTAAGGTTCAACGGCACATTTTTATCACTTAAAGAAATTCAGCCATGGCGATTATCCAGTTTATTGATGTCTATAAATCTTACCAAAGTGGAGACGCATCTGTAACAGCATTGCAGGGTGTGAACCTTAGTTTCGAGACTGGAGACTTTGTCACCATCATGGGCCCCAGTGGCGGTGGGAAAACCACTTTACTGAACCTGCTCGCAGGGCTGGACCTGCCAGACCAGGGGGAAATATTTTTACAAAACCGAAAGGTATCTGACCTTTCTGACCACGATCTTACATTATTACGACGAAAAGAAATTGGCTTCGTTTTCCAGTTTTTCAATCTGATGCCCACGCTGACAATCCAGGAAAATGTGGAACTCCCCCTTCTTCTAGCACACTCGTCGAAAACACAAGGCAGTCGTGTGCAAACGCTTCTGGAATATGTCGGACTCTGGAATCGCGCCCAATCTTTCCCCGCAGAACTGTCGGGCGGTGAGATGCAGCGCGTTGCCATCGCCCGAGCGTTGGTGCATCAGCCTGTAATCCTTTTAGCGGATGAACCTACAGGCAACCTCGACTCGGAAAATGGACAAAAAATTATTGGGCTGATGCAACGCGCCGCATCCGATTTTAAAACAACTGTCATCCTCGTCACCCATAATCCCAAAATCGCCGCCTGCGGTAACAAACATTTTGAAATTCGCGATGGGAAACTAACCCCCATTTCATCGTGAGCTTTCTTTACTACGATCTATTCATAGCCCTCATTCTGCGTCCGCTGATACGCGATCCACTTCGCACCGCTATCACAATTTTTGGAGTAACCGTCGGTGTCGCGGTTTTTCTCAGCATTCAACTGGCTAATCAGCAAACCATGATGTCATTTACCGAAAGCGTTGATCTCGTTCTCGGACGCGCAGATGCCGTCATCCGGGTAGAAGGCATAGACTTTGATGAAACTCATATTGAGAAACTTCACGTCTTGAGGAAGGAAATCAAAGCCTACCCCGTCATTGAAGGATATGGAGTCGAGTCGACCAGCGGCGAGGTTGTAGAAATCATCGGCACCGACCTTTTGCAAGACAGCGGCATTCGCGATTTTTCTCTAAAAACAGTAGAAAAAGGCCTGAAAGGATTACTGCCTCTCATCATGGACCCTGCTGGAGTGATCCTGCCGGAAAAATTTATTCCAGGAGTCCAGTTCGATACAGGCAGTTCATTGCAGTTTCTAATAAACGGAAAAGAAAAAACACTCAACGTCAACGCCATACTTGAAGACGAAGGTATCGCCAAAGCCCTGAACGGAAACTTTGCCCTGATGGACATTGCTGCGGCGCAAAAGGTGTTCGACAAAATAGGCCGACTCGACCGCATCGACATTCAGTTCCTGCATCCATCGAAATTCGATGTCATGCAAAAAAAGATTTCTGCCCTATTGCCTGAACACCTTCTGGTGGAACGTCCACAACGTAAAAATCAGCAAGTCGAAAAAATGTTACGGGCATTTCAATACAACCTCACCGCTCTAAGCTTCGTTGCCTTACTCGTTGCCCTATACCTTATCTACAATATGATCGCGCTCTCGGTCGTGCGGCGGCGGGTCGAGATAGGAACATTACGTGCGCTCGGGGCAACACCCACCTTGATCGCACTTATATTTTTTCTCGAAGCCGGAATCATAGGTGCTGCGGGGTCTATTTTAGGAATCGGATTGGGATATTATTTCGCACAATTTTCACTGGATGCTGTTTCCCTGACGGTTAACAATCTGTACGCACCCAGCTACGTCACAGAAGTGGACTTCCAATGGCAGCAGATGGGCCCTTATTTTCTATTGGGAGTCGGGTTGTCTTTCGTTTCGGCATTGATCCCCGCCTGGGAGGCGGCCACGACACCACCTACAACCGTCATGCGGCGCGGTAGTTACGATTTAAAACTCTTCCGTGGCAGTCGACAATTAAATATTTCTGCGGTGCTTGTTTTTCTACTCGCAGGATTCTGCACCCAGCTTCCAGCTATAAAACAGTTTCCTTATTTTGGTTTCTTTTCTGTTTTCCTTATCATTCTGGGATTGTCTATGCTGTCGCCAGCAGCATTGCTTTGGACGCGTAACCGATTTCACAATTTCTTCAAAAATACACTGGGAGGTGAAGGGCTACTGGCTTGCATGAACCTCTCCCAAAACGTAGGTAGGAATGCGTTAGCCGTTTCTTCATTAGCCATTGCCTTTATGATGGTCATCAGCATGTCCATCATGGTTCATAGCTTCCGACAGACCGTGATTGTCTGGATCGATCAGACCTTAAGAGCCGACTTGTTTGTTCGAGTTGCAGGCGGCCGTGATATCGACTACCAACACACCCTGCCCTCCGAACCCATCAAGAAACTGAAAGCGATTGCCGGGATCGCAGATATCGATCAATTCCGCGCCATGGATATTTCATATAATAATCTACCGGTCGTGCTTGCCACAGGGGATTTCTCCGTCTTGTCACAATATGGGAATCTGCTTATTAAATCTGGCCCGCCAGCAAGTGAGCTGGCTCAGCATATGGTCGATAACAACCGGGCGATTGTTTCAGAAGCCTTTTCCCTCAAACACAAGGTTAACGTAGGCGACACGCTAAACTTAAAAACTCCAAATGGACCCGCGAGTCTGAAGATCACCGCTATTTATTTCGATTACTCCCGCGATCGCGGGTACATCATCCTCGACCGCACCACCTTTTTGAAATATTTCAATGAAAATCAAATCAACAGTTTTGTTATTTATCTTTCTGATAAATCTCGATTAAATGAAGTTAGAAAAGAGGTTTTAAACATACTCAACGAACATCGGCTGATCATTCGCTCCAACACCGAACTCAAACAACAGGTATTGGAAGTGTTCGACAAAACTTTTGCGATAACTTACTCCCTGGAGATCATCGCCATTCTGGTAGCGGTGCTCGGACTGTTCAACACCCTTGTCTCACTTATTCTAGAACGGAAAAGGGAAATAGGAATTTTAAGATTTATCGGAGCGTTCACCCATCAGGTAAAACGCATGGTGTTGATCGAGGCAGGAATTTTAGGACTGATCGGATCGGCAATGGGTTTGATAGCTGGCGTGGTCGTTTCCTATATTTTAATTTTCGTTATCAATAAGCAATCCTTCGGCTGGACGATCCAGATCCACTTCCCCTATTTTTTCATTGCCCTGCTTGTCGCCTTTTCGTGGGGAGTCTCTATTCTGGCCGGACTCTACCCCGCTCGTCTCGCACAACAACTAAATCCCAAAGAAGCTGTAAGGGTTGAATGAGAAACAGCATCACTCCGAAGCTTTTATATCCAACAATCTCAACTCCAGTTTTTCGCGGCCGTTCCAGGAATTCAGGTGAAGCTCGTAAGCAATGTCAAAAACTTCATTTGCGATATCGAGCGACTCAAACAGGCTGGCAAAATTGAAAGCTATCACTCCGATTTGCCCTTTCCCTTGAACCGCACGAAAGCGTAAATGGTTTTTCTCTTTCCCCATATGCTTTAGCTCTTTGATTTTCACACCCTTTGACTGGAAGGACGGAACAGGGTTTTCAGCACCAAAAGGCTCAAGCAAAGCAATATTTTTATAGAATGGGAAATCGATTTGCGATAGATCAAGGGAGGTATCCAGTTTTATTTCAGGGATCAAATCCTCATCCGTTAAAAACCGATACCCCACTTCATTCATAGCGTCCCGGAAGGCATCGACATTTTCTTCTTCTATGCTTAGTCCAGCAGCATAGGCATGACCGCCGAATTGTATGAGGTGAGATGAGCAATTCGTAAAAGCTTTAAATAAGTTGAACTTCGGTATACTACGGCCAGACCCTTTCCCTTCACCCTCTTCCAAAGCAATCAACACCGTGGGACGGTGGTATATATCGACCATTTTTGAAGCGGCTATACCGATGACTCCGGGATGAAAAGTTTCTGATGCCAGCACAATCACTCTCTCATTTTCAAGATCTCTTTCGTTACGCAATAAGGATTCTGCTTCCAGAAAAGTTTCTTCCTGAATTATTTTTCTTTCCTGATTTGTTTTTTCAAGTTCCTTAGCCAGGGTTTTCGCTGTGCCAAGATCTGTAGCCGTTAGCAAATGCAAGCCGCTGTCTGCTTTACCCAATCGGCCTGCGGCATTAAGGCGTGGACCAAGGCCGAACCCTACCGAGCGCGCATCTACGTTTCCGACAATACCCGCTACTTCTTTCAACGCAACCAATCCGGGTTTGGCAGAGGTGGATAAAACATCCAATCCATGCCGGGTCAGAATATGGTTCTCACCCGTTAGAGGCGCAACATCGGCAATGGTTCCCAGAGCAAATAAATCCAGATGACGTTTCATGTTCGGCAGGTCCTCCTTCTTTCTTCCCGCAGTATGCAATCCACTGCGAACACCAAGGGCCAATTTAAAAGCCAGCCCCACACCGCTTAAAAAACGAAAAGGGTAATCACATTCTTCTCGGTGTGGATTCAACACCGCCACCGCCTGCGGCAAACCTTCTTCTCCGACCTGATGATGATCGGTGACAATCACATCCAGTCCAATCTCATTTGCTAGAGCCACCTCTTTAACTCCGGTGATACCGCAGTCGGCAGTTATCATTAGACTGGCGCCCTGATCGCGGATTTTTCGAACCGCATCCGAATTGAGTCCATACCCCTCTGCTTGCCGTTCTGGAAGATAGGCTGTGACCGGGCAATCGAGGTCGCGAAAAAAATGTGTCAGGAAAGCCGCTGAGGTTACCCCATCGACATCATAATCACAAAATACGGTGATTGATTCTTCATTTTCAATAGCACGAATGACCCGCTTCACGGCCTCATCCATGCCAGCCATCAAGAAGGGATCATGCAACTGCGACAGATCCGACCTTAAATAAAGTGTTGCCTCTTCCGCAGTCATAATACCGCGGTTGATCAATAACACCGCAACGGTTGTTGGGATATTAAGCTCTTTGCCTAAAGCCAAAGCTTTATCATGAGAAATCTCGGCGAGGCACCATTTTTTCTTTAAGAATGAAAGCATAATTAATTTATCGGTTTATAAACTCTGAAACACCTTTGAAAGTACTGCGATGAATCGGGCACGGGCCGTGCTCTTCAATGAGAGTTCGGTGCAGTTTTGTGCCATACCCTTTATGACGATGAAACTCATATTGCGGATAAAGTTTATGGTAGTCTTCCATTATCCGATCACGAGTGACCTTAGCAAGAACAGATGCGGCGGCGATAGACAAGCTTTTGGAATCGCCTTTCACAATTGCCCACTGATCCAAAGTAGAGTCTATTTTCTGATTACCATCGATGAGCAACAGATCCGGAACTGGCTGCAACTGTTCCACAGCTTGTTTCATAGCCAACCGAGACGCTTGCAAGATGTTGATTTCATCGATCACTTCCCGACTGACGATGGCTACACCATAAGCTACAGCCTCGGCCTTAATTTGTGGGAACAGTTCTTCGCGTTTTTTGGGAGAAAGCTTTTTCGAATCGTCCAGACCGGCAATATCAATCTTGGCAGAAAAAATTACAGCAGCAGCAACCACAGGGCCTGCAAGGGGTCCGCGTCCTGCTTCATCAACTCCGGCAATATTTCTATAACCTTGGGTAACCGCTTTGGTTTCATATTCTAACAGGTACATTGTCAAAGCATAATGTATCCTAATCCGGCAAGCAACCCACTCCTAAAAGTGGTGGGTTGATATAAATGATGGAGGCTCTTATAATTAACCTATGCGAAACTATTTTCTTTTCATAATTTTGACTGTCTTTATTACTACCGCTTGCGCCACGACACCTGTTTCCAACCGATCGGCCTTGATTCTTATCCCTATGTCGCAGGAAATTTCATTAGGAAAGCAATCGTACGATCAGATATTAAAAGAGGAAACGGAATCGGAAGACGTGGAATTGAATCAGATCGTCAACAGAGTGGGACAACGAATTGTTGCCGTGAGTGATATGCCCAAACTGGAATGGGAATTCAAGCTGATCGAATCGGAAAAGCAAAATGCCTTCGCCTTGCCGGGTGGCAAAGTGGCAATCTACACAGGTCTTCTTGCGGTTGCAAAAAATGAAGCAGGGTTGGCCACCATAATGAGCCATGAAATTGCGCATGTCATAGCTCGCCACGGGGCACAACGAATGACACAACAAATGTTATTACAAGGGGCAATGTTTGGGGCTGGCTTCAGCATGCAAAACAATACACAAAGAAATATTATTCTTTCTGCTCTTGGTGTCGGTGTTCTTTATGGGGTTACTTTGCCGTTCAGCCGTTCTCACGAAAGCGAAGCAGATCAGATCGGGCTACTCTATATGGCGAGGGCGGGTTACGACCCGAATGAAGCACTCCAATTCTGGCAGCGATTCAGCCAGGTAAAAGGAGGCAAAGCCCCACCGGAGTGGGCTTCCACTCATCCTGCGGATGCAACGCGGATGCAGGGACTCAGGAATTATCTTGCGCGCGCAAAATACGACTACCAGAATGTAAAAATAAAGCACGGACTCGGGAAAACATTTAATTTGCCACAACCAGAGCCATCCCCCGGCAAGCCTAAACCCATACCCGGCGTATCCGTAGAAGCCCTCACTCCCTAACGGGAGAAGTAATAGATCTATTTCTGGAAATAGTCTCTACTCCAGCCCCCTTTAAAAGGGGGGA
>JAESTE010000022.1 GCA_016763735.1 Nitrospinaceae bacterium
ATTTTCCTGTTGTGATCGGACAAAAAGACCATGTGGAAGTTAAAGGCATCGTTGGCGATCTGGATGACTATCTGGTCATCAACAGTGAAGAAGATTTCTCTAAAATTAAAAAGTCTGGAAACCGTAAACTGGGAATCGTCACCCAAACCACACAACAAAGAGATAAAGTAGAAGCCTTGGTTGAGAAAATTCGCACTCTTGATTATGTGGATGAGGTATCATTTGTAAATACCATCTGCCAGCCTACCCATGATCGGCAAGTAGCGGTACATGAATTAGCAGATCAGGTAGATCTTATGATTGTCATTGGAGGTTACAACTCATCCAATACCAAGAAGCTGGTTCATGTTTGTGGTGAAAAGGGAATAGAGGCCCATCACATCGAATCATTTGACCAGTTGGATAAAAGCTGGTTCGTTAGCAAACAACATGTGGGAATAACGGCTGGCACAAGTACCCCCGAAAATGTCATCAATGAAGTGCATACAAAAATTCTGGAAATTGCCGAAGAAGTAGAAGGCCAGGTTTCACTCACTTCTTGAAAAAATTCAATAATAAATGCCCGACCCACAAGCAGGCAGGTTTCCCAAATATTCTATTCCCTCAACTCCTATAAGTGCAGAAACGAGCTGTATGTAATATGGACGATTGGACCTACTGCCAGCAAATTCTTCCCAAAGTCAGCAGAACCTTTGCTCTGAACATCAAAACCTTGCAAGGGGAGCTGCATCGTAGCGTATTAATCGCATACCTGTTCTGTCGAACCGTTGACACCGTTGAAGATGCAGCGGAACTGGACCCGAAAATTAAAATCAAATTACTTCTAGAGTTTTCACGTTTGATAGAAAATCGGGAATACCGTCTCGACCATATAGACTCATGGATAGATGATTGCGCCACCGTTGATGGCAGTACAAACGATTTGGACCTGCTAAGAAACATCAAATGCGTGTTCAATACTTTCGATTCGCTGAGAAATAATTACCAGGATCAGATCATTCCTGCTGTTTCAAAAATGGCAAAAGGAATGGCCCATTTTCAAAGCCGTTTTCAGTTTGGGGAAATCACACCCCTTGAAAATGAAGAAGACTTGGAAGAGTATTGTTACTTTGTAGCCGGAGTCGTAGGCGAAATGTTGTGCGATCTCTTCCTTCAGAAACTGACCACGCTCCCTGAATCGGCCCGAAGGATAATGAAAGAAAATGCTGTTTCTTTTGGCCTCGGACTGCAAATGACGAATATATCAAAAGACGTAATAGCAGACCGTGAACGAGGATGGTCTTATATTCCGCAAAGCTTGATCACCGCGAATGGCCTTACTGTTGATGAATTCCATTCTGGTAAATCGGTTGAAAAAAATCTGCAAATACTGGAAAAACTGCTTTGCAAAACCAACGGGCATTTGCACGATGCGCTAAAGTTTACCCTCGCTATACCGAGAACCGAGTTGTCTTTGCGCCTGTTTTGCATTTGGCCTTTGTGGATGGCCATGAAAACCGTTGCAGCACTTCATAACAACCCGGCCTTGTTAAGCTCGAATGCTCCTGTTAAAATTACACGAAGTCAGGTAAAAAGAATTTTATTCACAACCCCTTTGATTGCGTGGTCCAATTTTATTCTTAAAACCTCATTTGATAATATTCTTAAGGGCTTTAAAAGCCATCCAGAATTCGACCTGCAAAGCTTGCATCAAAGATTGGCTAAAATTTCATTGGACAACGTTTCTCCTAACATTCAAACCACCTAGGCTACTATGTCTGTAAAAGAAAGATTCATTGATAATCAAGACGGTTCGGTATCCGATTCTAAAACCCAGCTGATGTGGATGAAAGAAGACGGTTGGCAAACACAAGAAAAATGGTTCACATGGGATGAAGCGTTGGATCTCGTTCATTACTTTAATGGTTTAAAGTTCTGTAGTTTTCAGGACTGGAGAATGCCTAACCACGAAGAAATCGTAACTATCTGCGGTGAAGAAGCAACCAATCAAGATAAATATGGAAAAGAGACTCACTTATTTCCGATTTTTCCTTCCGGCGGACAGGCTACAGAATGGCTAAAAGGGGAGTCTGGACAAGAGGGCACTTTGTTTGACTTTAAAAACAAAGAATTTCGTCCCTTATATAAAAGTAAGAGTGGTCGCATGACCGTTCGTTTGGTTCGGGGCGAGACGCTGGAAATGGAGCGGGCTGGCTCCAAAAATGAACCTCTTGACCTTTAACTCCATCTTATCCTAAACTTACTGGGGAGTTGAGCTTGAATAAAAAACGTCTTACCACAATCGCAGGAGGGCTCTGGTGCATCATAGGCTTTTTCCTTGTTGTCCGCGGATTCGGTTTGTACCAACTCGCAGAAATGGAACAACATGCCACAGAAATAGCGATCACTATCTCCGGAATCATTGCAGGCTTGATCGGTCTGGTTAAAGGAAAATTTGTTCTGAGTAAAACAGCCCGCCGAAATAAAACCCGCATTCACAACCTGGAAGACCCCGTAAGCCTGCATGATATTTTCTCCAAACCTTTTTATTTTTTGATCCCAATGATGATGGGACTCGGAATACTGCTTCGGTCTTTTAACGAACACCTTGGCGGTTATATAGTGGTCGCCGCTATTTATTGCGGCGTAGGCATGGCATTAATTGTATCCAGCCGGATTTACTGGTTTTCGGATGCTGAAATTCTCGAATCGAAAAACCCATAAGAAACAAACCTGAAAATGAAAAATTTTTTCCTTACTCTTCATATGATTTCAATGTGTCTGGTGATTGGCACCTTGTTCCTACAATCTCTCACCGTAGTTTTTCGACTGCGCCTGAAATCAGCTGAAGAAGCAAAAGGGCTGGAAAAGACTCAGTCTCGAATACACAAATTCATTTATTACCCAATACTCGGTGTCACTCTGATATCCCGTATCGTTCTCGCCGTCAAAACCGGGGCCTTCTCAGAGGGGAAATGGCTTCACTGGAAAATAGGGCTCCTGATGATCCTGATTGCGTTAGGTGTTCAAAATGGGAAACAGATTAAAGAAGCTGTTCTTCCAAAAAAATATGCGATGATGGTTCATATTGCTATTTTCATCGTAGGTGCCTGTATGATTTATCTAGCCACCATCAAACCCTTTTAATGGACATCCTGTTCACACTTGTTGCCAGTGTTGTTTTGATCATCGGCTTTCTCGTCGTCTGCCGCGTTGTTGATGAAGAGGAAGATGAAGAAGAATCTGAAAATGGCACCGATAGCCCCTGAGCAAGCGCGTAAAAAATTTAAGCTCTTAGAAAAACAAGCAGCAGGATGTCGCCTTTGCCCTGCTCTCGCTGACCAACCCGCAATATTAAGTTCTGCCAACGGCAACCTGAATGCAAAAATCGTTTTCGTAGCTGAAGCCCCCGGTCGTTTTGGCGCAGGCCGTACCGGAATCCCATTTCATGGCGACAAGTCGGGAGATAATTTCGAAACACTTTTGAAGCATATTGGCCTGACCCGCGCTGAGGTGTTTATCACCAATGCCGCGTTGTGCAATCCTCTGGAAAATGGAAATAACCGACGACCCAAAACGAGTGAAATTAAAAACTGCTCACCATTTTTAAAAGAAACTCTCGACCTTATTAGTCCACAAGTAGTCGTAACACTTGGTTCCGTAGGCCTACAGGCACTCAGCCTCATTTTAGAAACCCGGTATCAACTCAAAGAGAATGTTGCCCAACCGCTCACCACGCCGAACTTCATCTTGTTCCCCCTGTATCACCCCAGCCCCCGTGTTACCAATTGGATGCGCCCGCTTGCCCAACAAAAAAAAGACTTCAAAAAGATCCTGCGGAATATCTCAACTGGTAAAAGGTCAATACCCAACAAGTAAAATAAATTAGATTCTGGAAGAAGCCTGTTTATAAAATCTTTTAGCCATTTTTTACCTATAACAGCCTGAGCTATTTTCTCCCCGTAGAGGGTTGACAAAGGGATCGAAGAATTTTATATATCTATATAGGAACAGGAGGTGAACCATGTATTACAACAATAATTTTCCTGACAGCTTTTTTGCAAGAGGACATCGTACCCTCACTTTGGGGACCATTATTCTAGGTGGCTTGTTATTTCTTCTCGCGATTATGATTTTTGCGTACCCGGCATTGATCGCTTACTTCATTGCAGCAGTGATTCTGTTCGCGGGCTTGTCTGTTCTTGCTATCGGCTGGAAACTTTGGCGATTTCGAAATGAAATCACAAAACTAGATAAAATTGAGGATGATTCTTTTCACTACAAATCACCCAGAACCAGCAAAACCCATTTCACCTATTTCAGGTGGTAAGGAATAAGGAATGAAGTACAGTCGCATTGAAGGCATCGAAAAAGACTGGAGCCGAATCACCTTGGGTTGCTGGCAAATTGCTCCCAGCGATGGATGGGGAGATATTTGTACGGGAAAAGACGCAGAAAAAGTAGTGCGTGCAGCACTTGATCAGGGGATCACCGCATTCGACACCGCAGAAGGTTACGGAGATGGGGAATCGGAACGCCGTCTCGGCAAAGCATTAGGGTTACAAAAAGATTCGGCAATCATCATTTCAAAAATCTGGCCCGAAGCCAGTCAAACACTCAAAGACTATCAGAAAGCTCTCGATGATTCCCTCAAAGCTTTGGGCAGAGATTATGTTGACCTCTACCTGATCCACTGGCCGGGAAATTTTTTTAACAATCCCGAAAAAAGTACCCTCCTCACCGAGCATATGCTGGCTCTCAAGCAAAGCGGCAAAGCATCTACCATCGGGATTTCTAATTTTAAAGCCGGTGACATCAAACTACTTGGCAACAACGCCAAAAAATTCTCCCTCAACGAAGTACCTTACAGCTTGCTGGATCGTGGTTATGAAGGAGAAACATTATCCCTTTGCAAACATAACAACATGCAGTACATGGCCTTTTCGCCAACCGCACAGGGGCTTCTTGCCCGACCCATGAAAACAGAAGATCTTGAAATGCCAACGCGAAAAATGAACTCCCTTTTCCAACCTTCCACCTTTGCAAAAGCAAAAGAAGTTTGGGAAACTGTTCGCATCATCGCCAACGAGTTGGGCTGTAATCCTATTGAGGTTGCCGTTGCCTGGGTTCTCAAACAAGAAAATATTTTCACAGCCATTGTTGGCTCGCGAAAACCTGAGCAGGTAGAAGAGTTTGCCCCGGCAGGTGATCTGGAGTTGAGCCAGGAACACCTGGCCCGTTTAACCGAAGCCAGTAACGCTTTTTCCGCTGTGAAAGTTCGTGATTGAACGACCTCGCCGCAAGCGGACAGGGTATCCGACAAAGAATTTTATTTAAAACGCGGGGCGAGCTACGGGGAATAAAACCCACTTGTGGGATTGAAAATTTCTTCCTTCCTCTCTTCTCCATAAACCCTTATTATTGAACCATGAACGATGATGATGAAAGATGGGAAGAACCGCCTGAGGACAATGGCCTGACACTCGGACCCGAAGAAACCCTGCAGCGAGAAATCGATAAATCGAAATCTCTCAAGGTTGATCGCCTGCGGTTGAAAGACGAAATCGAAAAACTCAAAGAACAGAAGGAAAACCTGAAAGAAAAAAACCGCCAGCTCCATAATAGGATCAGTGCTTTGAGCAACGAGGCTCCCAATAGCCAGCCCGAAACCCATGCCATTAAAAAGAATGAATTAATCCCTTTCCTTATCGCCCTTTCCCTGCTTTCGGCTCTGCTCTTCCTTTTCCGCAACTAATCGCAGGAATTGGAGTTTTCGTTGTTTTTCTGCTAAAATTCCGCATAAGTGTAGAAATAGTTGAATCTTTTGTCTCTATTTTTCCATCCAATAAAAATGCTCCCTAACGGGGAACCGGATAATTGTGACCCGAGAAATATCAACCAATGTATTGAGAGGAAAACCAAATGTGGGTATATGAATTTTTTCATGTGATCGTCGGAATTTTGTGGATAGGCTTGTTATATTTCTTCAATCTGGTTCAAGTGCAGTCCATGCCTAAAATGGTTGACGCAGGCGCGGCAAAACCTTATACGCAGATCATTCTGCCAAAAGCTTTATTCCTTTTCCGTCATGCCGCATTGTGGACGGTTATCACCGGAATCGCCTATTACATGGCAGGCCGTGGAGTAGTACAAGGAATTCCCAGTGGTGAAATTATGATCGGTATGTTGCTCGGAATTATCATGGCGGGTAACGTCTGGTTCATCATCTGGCCGAACCAGAAAAAA
>JAESTE010000023.1 GCA_016763735.1 Nitrospinaceae bacterium
AGCATCCCGGCAAACTCGCCTTGCGCACCCGCTGCGGGTTGCAGGCTGACGTGGTCCATGCCACTTATTTCCTTGAGACATTCCTGCAACTCGTGCATCAATTGCAAGCTGCCTTGTGAGTCTTCATCGGCAGACATGGGGTGATGCGCTGCGAAACCGGGCAAGCGTGCCAGGGTTTCGTTGATTTTTGGGTTGTACTTCATGGTGCATGATCCCAATGGATAAAAATTGGTATCGATGCTGAAATTCCATTGCGACAACCTTGTGTAATGGCGCACGACATCGAGTTCGGACAATTCTGGAAGCTCTTCAATAGGATCGCGAATTTCATCTGGCGGTAGCAGGGTTTCCAGCTCGATTTTCGGCACATCGCAGGAGGGCAGGGAATAGGCCTTGCGACCAGGTGACCCCAACTCGAATATAACCGGTTCGTTGAAAATCAATCCGGCAGTTGCTATGTTTGAATTAGATGAAGTTTTATTTTGTTCGCTACTCATGGATTTTAGTCTTTCAGAATTTCTTTGAGGGTGTTGATAACGGTTTCGGGCGTAAGAGTATCTTTATGCCTGTCATCGAGAACCACACTTGTTGGGTGCCTGGGTCCCCAACGTTGGATTTCCCCATGCTTGAATATAACGCAAGCGGGTTTTTCAACTGCCGAGGCAAGGTGCATGATGCCCGTGTGGTTGCAAAAAAGAAGATCGCATTGTTGCATCAAAAGAGCAAGTTCTTTTACTTTCACCAGCGGCAATAATCGCGGTTTGAATTGCATTTTTGAAATATGGGATTCCAGTTCAGTTTCTTCCCCCGGTCCATTTATCAACCAGATGTCGGCAATATTATTTTTTAGAATATGTTCTATGACAATCTGAAACTTTTCCCATTGCCAGCCCCATTCGACGACACGAGTTCCGGTTTTGACAAGAATCAGAGGCCGCAATTTTTTGGTGGAATTTATGATGCCTGCAACTTTTTGTTTTTCGCCATCATTAAAATAGATTCGCGGCTGCTGGATAATTTGTGGTATCCCCATATGTTTTAGTAATGCCAGGTTATTTTCAATTTCGTGGCAGGGCAGGCCTTCGACAGGAAGTTGAATATTGTATCCCCATGAACTTTGCGAATGACGATAACCAACATTTGTTGTGGCGTTCGCGCAAAGGGTGAAGAAGGTTGCCGTGGCACTAAATTTTTTGTTGAGTGTAATAGCGAGATCGAACTTCTCTTTACGCGATTGGCGAATGGCTCGCCAGAATCGCCTGCGTCGCATTAAAATAATTTTATGCAGATTTGGATTGTCTTCCAATATCCCCGCCTGGATGGGGTTCACCATCACAGTGATTTTTAAATGAGGAAAAGAACGCTTCAAAGATTCATAGACCGGTGTTGATAGAACAACGTCTCCCAGTCGGTCGGGACGAACTACCAGTACATTGGAAATTTTTGAAAAATCAACAGGGATGGGTGCAGGAGGAGCATTTCCTCCTGAAAATATCCGAAATAGATTCCAAATAATTAGTTTAGCTTGATATTCAATGGACTTGAGGAATGGCTTCATACGAAATGTCAATTGTTACGGAGCGGTTGTGCGATCCGGAGTAGAGCGATATTATAGAAAAGGTTTTTGTGTCAGCTTAATTTAGAGAGGCAGGGCTTCGTCAATAAGCATGACGGGAATATCGTCTTTAATGGGATATCTCAAGCTACAGGGTTTGCAGTTGAGACTGTCTTCTTTTTCGCTCAGTTCAATATCGCCTTTGCATTTAGGGCAAACCAGAATATCCAGCAACTCTTTATCGATTCCCATGAATCACTCCACTTTATTATTGTTTTTTTGGTTGGATAGAACAGCTTCAAATACATCGTCTACGGTTACTTTCTGCATGCATTCATCGGTGCCCAAGGGGCATTTTCTTTTCCAACAAAAACTACAGGGAAGTATTTTATAAACCGTTTCGTGGTGCAACCCATACGCGCCGTTTCTTACCGGGTCCGTTGGCCCGAATAATGATACGGTGGGGATGCCTAATGCCGAGCAAAGATGAAGCGGCCCTGAGTCACAACTTACCAGTAGTTTGAGGTGTTTGTAAAGAGCTATAGATTCCTGAATTGTGGTGGCTGGGGCGATCCAGCTTTTTTGCTTCATGGATGCCGCAATTTGTTTGGCTTTTTGTTCTTCTCCCGGTCCCCAGAGTAATAGTATGGAATAGCCCATCTCATCCGCAATGCGATCGGCTAATTTGGCGAACCGTTCCATCTGCCAAAGCTTGCTTTCGAATCCGGCTCCAGGGTTGATCCCCACAATCGGTTTGGCGGTGAGCTCGGGATGGCTCTGGAAAAAGTCTTCGACTTTTTGCTCCTGAGCTTCAGGGATGGAAAGAGGAAACTGCTTCACTTCGTTTTGTATGCCCAATGCGGATTGCACCAGAGTCAGGTACATGTCGACCACATGAATTCCACTTGCCATATATGGGCCTTTTATATTGGTGAAGATGGAGCTGATTTTTTCCTTACAGTTTTTTCTGTGGAACCCAACTTTAGTTTTTGCTCCGCTCAACATCGTGATGATGCCGCTTTTAATCAGTCCATGAAAATCGAAAACCACGTCAAATTTTTTCTGTCGAAGACTTTTTATTATTTGCAGGATTTCTTTGAAGGTCTCCCTGTTCCAGTTTTTGCGCCAAACTTTTGTGCGGATGGTGATAATTTCGTCGATGTCCGGATTGTTGTGCAAAAGTTCCTGATACCGTTCTTCGATCATCCACGCGATGAAAGCGTCAGGATATTCCTGTCGCAGGGTACGGGGAACGGGTAAGGTGTGGACAACGTCCCCCAATGCGCTCAGTTTGATGATAAGAATTTTTTTTGGGCTTTGTGAACTTTTTGAGCTCTTTGACTTCATGGTACAAGGCCGGTCAGGGTTTTATATATTGTAATATCCTGCCATAAACACGATAACCCAGATAACCCATGCAGGTTCCTAAAATGGCTCCACCTAATACATCGCTGGGGTAATGCACTCTTAAATAAACTCTTGAGTAGCAAACGAGCAACGCGAAAGCAAAAACCAGTAGGGTGGTATTGCGAAAGCAGAGGCTCAAGAGAGTTGCTGCCGCAATTGAATTTGCTGCATGGTTGGAAGGAAATGAAAAACTGTTGGAACAACTGACAATACCTATGATGTCTGGTGGCAGAACATGGCAAGGGCGAAGCCGCTCGATGCCTTCTTTTAAAATGTTATGGCCTATGGCATCGGCCAGACCGATGGCGATGCCAGCAGCAACAAGGAAAGCGAGCCCGCGATGCTTATATACTACGAGAAGGGCAATAGCACAGGCAATCCCGGCACCATAAAAGTTTTCTTTTATGGTAACAAACAGCATGAACTTGTCCATCATTCGGGATTGAAAATGCTGGTTGATCCAGTAGAATAGCGAAAGGTCTAAATCGAGGATGGTGAGTGTTCCTTGTAAATAGGCGATAGAAGTAATGCTTGAAGTTTATGAGCCTTTACGCGTTGAGTCAACCCCCTTAGTGGCTTACTCTCGTGTGAGGGGATAGGAGTGGCCGATTAGTTAAAGGCTTGATTATGTTTTTAGGTTAGCGGGTATCGACAAATTGCTATTGGCGGCTCGTTGGGGCTCCATGCAGAATGGTAAATGGAAAAATTAAAAGATAATGCGGTTATTTTGTTTGCGCGTGATCCTGTTCTGGGTCAGGTTAAAACCCGTTTGAGTTCTTCGCTTGACGATGAAACCATTCTAAGGCTTTATACCTGCTTTGTTGAGGACAGCCTGGAAAAAATCCGACAAGTGGACAATGCTGATTGCTTTGTCGGAATCTCGCCATCTAACCTTTCTGGGTTCTTTAACGGAATAGAGGGTTCTGATACGAGGCTGTTTATTCAGCAGGGAAAAGACCTGGGAGACAAAATGCGCCAGGCTTTTGTCGACCGCTTTGCTGATGGGTATAAAAAAGTGGCTATCATTGGGTCGGATAGCCCGTCTTTGCCAGTTTCATATATTAACGAAGCTTTAACATCAGATAAGGACCTGATGTTGGGTCCCAGTACCGATGGCGGGTACTATCTGATTGCAATGACAGGCAAGGTTTCTGAGGTGTTTGGCGGCATTGCCTGGGGGACAGACCATGTTCTGGATGAAACCTTATACTGTGTAAAGAAAGCGGGTGTTTCTTTAGAGCTATTGCCAGTCTGGTACGATGTGGATTTACCAGAAGATTTGAAGTTTCTTAAAACGCATTTGGAACTTATTGCACAGTCAGATTTATGTGAAGGTGGCAAGACCAAAAATTTTCTTGATGAGATATCTTTTTAATAGAGGTGGTTTTTTAAAATGAAAGTTTGCAAATTTTCGGACCCGGATTATCAGGATGCAGTGGATGCGTTAGTGAATCGATCTAATTTGGATTTATTCGTGCAGGATGAAACAGTCCGAAAAATCTTAAATGATGTGAAAGAGCAGGGTGATGCAGCGGTATTGCAGTTGACACACCGATTTGATCGTCACACCCTGCCTTTGGAAAAAATCCGGGTGAGCGCAGAGGAGATAGCGGCAGCTTATAAAGATGTAAACCCAGAAGAGCTTGCCGCGCTCAAGGAAGCTGGAAAAAGAATTCGTCTGTTCCACGAAAGGCAAAAGCAGGATTCATGGACTTATGAAGAGGAAGGCGTCGTGCTCGGTCAGATGGTGCGACCGCTTGCAGTCGCGGGTATTTATGTTCCGGGCGGTAAGGCTTCTTATCCTTCATCGGTGTTGATGAATGCCATTCCTGCAAAGGTCGCCGGGGTAGAGCGGGTGGTAATGTGTTCGCCTTTTCCCGATGCCGAGACGCGACCGCATGTGTTGGTGGCGGCAGATCTGGCGGGGGTGTCAGAAATTTACAAGGTGGGCGGTGCTCAGGCCATCGCTGCGATGGCCTTTGGCACAGATACGATCCCGCGTGTGGATAAAATTGTAGGGCCTGGAAATGTATATGTGGCTTTAGCGAAAAGGTTGGTTTTTGGAATCGTCGATATCGATATGATTGCCGGTCCCAGCGAGATATTGATTGTCGCAGATAGCTCAGCCAATCCGGCTTACGTTGCCGCTGATCTGCTTTCTCAGGCAGAGCACGACGAAGATGCGGTTCCCATTCTGGTGACTCCAGATGCGGTGTTGGCTGAAAACGTCCGGCAGGAGTTGGAAAAACAGGTTAAAGTC
>JAESTE010000024.1 GCA_016763735.1 Nitrospinaceae bacterium
ACAAGCTCAGCACGACAAAATTGAGGGCTTCTCGCAATGACGCGCAGAGTATCTGGAAAACAAGGCAACCCCCTATATCCCCCTTATCAGGGGGATTTGTTATAACCAAAATCCAGAGGCAGAACGATTATTGTTCGCCTAAAAATGCTCTGACCTATTTGCCTTCGGCGGCAACGCCGATGCGGGCTTCCAGCTCTTTTACGTTGTTGCGCAATGCCGCAACCGCGAATTTAGCTTGGCTCTTTAAAGATGCTTCCGTCACGGGGGTTTTACCGTAGCCTGAAATTTCTTTGCGGATTTTATCCAGTTTTCGTTCGAGAAGTATACTGCGTTTGGAGCTGAAGCTTTTGGCGATGGCACCTTTCAGACCTTCTCCTGCATAATGTTTGGTGACAGCCATCAACATGCGTTTTCGCGAGATGAATTTTTTGCCATTTTTCCAGTCTTCGATGGCCTGAAACATTTCCCTTTCAATATTGTCGACGATCGCGTTGTAATCGGTGGGGTCGGTCATGTCGTGGATTTCTCCAGGAACCGAGGCCGATTTGATATCGAAATCAAAAGTCTGGTCTACACCTGTGAGGTCTGCCGAGCGAATGTTATTTGCAACTTCATCTGGACTCAACATGGGTGCCCAGACCTGCATGATATAGCCTTCACTATTGACATTTTTAAATTCGTACTCGCCTTTTGCATTGGGTTGGGTGTAATAACCATTTGGAACGACAAAGAGAGTGCCGATCATGTCTTTATGCATATTGCAACGTAATACGATGGGGCCGGCGGTGTGGAACTCAATGGATTTGAAAGACCCTGAGGCCATGGCTCCCAGATTGAACTGGTTGCTTAGAGATTTGGAATAAATGTTATGAACCTCCTTGTCATGGTTTGAGAAAGTTACGGTGGTTCCCACTTGAATAACAGAATGGCGAGGTTGAAAATTTAACCCATTCTGATGGATGGTCAGGGTCGCTCCTTTTTTCTGCCCTGGTGAGCGCATTTTGGTTTTGGTCTCCAAAAAGACCAGTGTGTTGGGACTGGGAGCCTTACCATTTATAAGAATCGTTCCTTTGACATGAGTGGTATCGTTGACTTTTTTGGAACCTTCTTCCATTTTATGCTCCGACCCGGAACCTTCTTTTTTCTTTTCTTCTGCTTTGGCGGGTGCAACCTTGGCCTGTTTAACGGGTTCAGATTTAGGTGCTTGTGGCTTGGGCTGGTTGATCGGTCTTTCTGATGCAGAATCATATTTGCCCAAGGCGGTTAGCATTTGGATGACGAAGGGTTTTTCATATTGTTTGTCCAGTTCAATGGCTTTCAAAAAATGCGGTGCAGCCGATTCAAATTTCTTCTGGATTCCCAGAACGATGCCGAGGTTGAAATGAATCAAAGCAAAATCAGGATCGATTTCAAGTGCCTTTTTATAAGCGCTGACTTCCTGTTCGTACATTTTTTTTCGACCATACGATTTTCCCAGCAAGTTGTAGGCCATAAGATGATTGGGTGCCAGATCGATGGTTTTCTTAAAAAGGCGGATCGCGTCTTCGGGGATATCGCCTTCCAGTTGTGACATGGCCCAGTTGAAAGTGATTTCGCTGTCGTTTGGAGACAACTCGTGGGCTCTGGCAAAACGTCTGTTGGCACCTTCAAATTTTTTCGCCATCCGCATTGCGGCACCCCAGATGGAGTACAGTTCTGGCGAGTCGGGACTGATAATAGAGGCTTTTTCAAATTCCATGCTACCAGCGTTGAATTCGCCCTTTTCGGTAAACTCCATACCTTTTTGGATATGTTCCAGTGCTTGTCGAGGCAGGGTAGTTCTTGGTGATGGTATGGATGTGGCTGTTTTTATCAGATTGCCTAAATTGGTTTCAGGGGCGGTTTTCTGGATGTCCTGGGGTGTGGATTTTTCAGGGTTATTTTTTTTGATTTCGGGATTCTTATTTGATTCCTGATAACTGGCATAGGATTGGAGATTACTGATAGGAGCCGAATAATGCATCAAGGCCCAAAGTCCGGCTCCGAGAACTGCAAGCCCCGCAATCGTAAGAGTGGAGTTTTTTAATAAATTTGTTGATTCGGTTTTTTTGTGTTTTGATTCCATAACTTGTTTTTACAATCCTGATATCATTGTTAATAACCCGTTTGCTTTAGATCGCCGCTTGCGAATATTTATTCCATTGTTTTTTTGGTCAATAGCACGAAAAAAAACCACCATTGTTGGCCCCAGCTGATTTTTGCTTGATTTTAGGAATAATCAGGTTGAATTTCTTCGAGTAATACGATTAAATCATAGCCGCGAACGGCCTGTCAACCGAACAGGTTGGGATTATTTCTTGCCAACAGGTTTTTCTGCTTACTTCGATGATGGTTTTAGCCCGGCTGAAACCCACAGACTTAAATAATAAATGAACTCCACAACAGAAATAGAAGGCCTTGTAGCCTGTCTAAAGGGCAAGTCGGGTTATCTTCCCTGCCAGTTTATAGAAAAGGCTTTGAATGAAGGGATGATCCTCTCCGAGGTTCCTATCGATGCATCGCAGATTCAACCGGTGAGCCTCGATTTACGATTGGGACAAAAGGCTTATCGAATCCAATGCAGTTTTCTGCCAGAGAACGATCCGGTAGAAACTCGCTTAAAAGACGTAACGCTTTATGAATTTGATATCTCCGATGGAGGAATTTTAGAAAAGAACGCGATTTACCTGATTCCTCTAATGGAAGAGTTGAATTTTTCTTCTGCTTTTTATGGACTTGCCAATCCAAAAAGTTCCACAGGCCGGTTGGATATGTTCACCCGCGTGATCGTGGATCGTGGTCATCGATTCGATGAAATTCCACTCGGGTATCGCGGTAAGCTCTATCTGGAAGTGATCCCGCGATCTTTTCCCGTGAAGGTGTACACTGGGCTTTCGTTGAATCAATTGCGGGTGGCGCATCGTACCTCGCAATCTCTGGACAAAAAGAAGTTGATGAGCAAGTATAAGAAAAATCCTATTTTATTTCACCGAAATGGAATGATCATTCCTGTCGATGATGTGAGGTTAGAGGAAGGGGTTTATATTAGTGTCGATGTGAAAGGGGACTTGGAAGATTCTATTGTGGCTTATAAGGCCAAGACCAATTCCAATGTGATCGACCTTTCCAAAATAGGCCATTACAAAGCAGAAGAGTTTTGGGAGCCTATTCACAGGCCAAAAAAGAACCGGTTGATCCTGGAACCGGAAAGCTTCTATATTATGATGTCGAAAGAGAAAATCTGCATTTGGCCCGACTGGCTCGCAGAAATGGTTGCCTACGAGCCTAACAGCGGTGAATTGCGCACCCATTATGCGGGATTTTTTGATTCCGGTTTCGGATGGAACGGCAACTATGAATCGATGGATCAGGGAACCCGAGCGGTGATGGAAGTGCGCCCTCACGATGTGCCATTCATGGTAGAACATGGACAGACGTTTTGTCGGCTCAAGTTCGAACGCGTAGTGGAACGACCCGACAAGGTCTATGGTCGTGAGTTGAATTCTAATTATCACTCTCAAGGGTTGGCCTTGAGTAAATATTTTGAGTCCCACTAGCGTGGGGATAAATGGTATTGAGACAAGTATGGGACGAGATGAATTAAAATCTATTGTTGAGAATATTTTGTTGGCCGCTGACCAGCCTGTGAATGCGGGTGAGCTTGAAAAAATTTTTCTCAACACGGCAGAAAAAAACGATTTACAGTTGATTCTTGAAGAGTTGAAGGAAGAGTATCAATCTCGAAATCTTCAGATATTGGAAGTGGCCGATGGGTACCAGTTGTGTACCCGACATGAGTTCAATGACTGGATTCGTAAATTCTTGAAGCTGGACAGATCGTCACGGTTGTCGCAACCCAGTCTGGATACGCTTTCGATCATTGCGTATAAGCAACCTCTTACGCGTCAAGAGGTAGACGATATTCGAGGTGTCGATTCGAGTGGGGTTATCAAAACTCTGTTGGAAAAAAAAGTGATCGGACCCGCAGGTCGAAAAAAAGTTCCGGGGCGGCCTATCATGTATCGTACGACACAGAAATTCCTGGAATATTTTGGTTTGAAAGACTTGAGCGATCTGCCAACGCTTGAAGATTTAAAAGAAGAACTAGAAGGCGATGATCCGCCTTTGCAGTCACAGATAGAATTCGCAAATGCAGACTCTTCAGGCTCTGTAACTGTGGAAGATGAGGAAAATACCTCGCCCGAGTAGCCCCATTTGTTTCACCACCCTTTATTCTTAACATCTATTCTTAAATCATGGAAATTCGTTTACAAAAAATTATAGCTGACGCTGGTCTCGCCTCCCGAAGGGAAGCGGAAAGATGGGTCGAACAGGGAAATGTGGAGGTGAACGGCAAAGTTGTGAAGAAACTGGGTTCGCTGGCAGACCCCAGTGTAGATACCATAAAAGTTTCTGGAAAACCCATCCCTAGAAAACAGGAAGAGGTTTATGTGGTTTTAAATAAACCTACCGGTTGCCTCACCACCATGGCGGAAGATAAGCGTGGTAGAACCACGGTCATGGAATATGTGCGGGTCACCAAGGTTCGAGTTTTTCCGGTAGGACGCCTTGATTTCAACACCCAGGGGGTGTTGCTTTTTACCAACGACGGTACGCTGGCAAAGCAACTATTACTGCCAAAGCATAAGGTTGAACGTACCTATAAAGTAAAAGTCTCGGGGATGCCAAACGAAAAAACGCTGAAACGGTTAACACGTGGGGTTCATATCGATGCCGAGAAATTCAAACCCATTAAAGTCAGAATTCAAAAAACCAGTGGCAAAGATTGCTTTCTGATAATGACACTTGTTGAAGGTAAAAACAGACATATTAAAAAAGTCTGTGAGCATGTGGGTCACCCCGTCATCAAATTGCAACGTACCCACTTTGGCGGATTGAATCTGACCGGACTTCCCTTAGGCGCGTGCCGGTTTTTGAGTCCAAATGAAGTAAAGGCCCTTAAAAAACTTGTGGTCGATGCGCCACCACTACCTACCCGGCCGACAAAGAAAAAACGATGAGGAAGCGGTTTTTTAAAAGATATTTTTGGATCATAGGTTTTCTTGTGATGGCGCAATTCGACGGTCATTTTGCGTTGGCGCAACCTATATTGAAAGATTCTTATGAAGGCTCCGCCCGGGTCGTAGCAAAAAATGAGAACTATGTCGTTGCTCGTAAGAGGGCTGTGTCTTTAGCCATGAAAGATGCCATGTCTCTAGCGTTTAAAGGTTTAATGAGCGAAGAAGAGTTTGCGGCTAATCGGAGAGATCTTAATAATATCATTCGGCGAGCCAGTCGTTATATAAAAAGTTACAGGTACTTGCAAGCATTGGATGATCTGGAAGGTAAGGCTGGTGAGGTGGTTTTGGAGGTTCGATTTTTCCCCGGTGCGGTGAACCAGGCTTTAGCGAGTATGGGAGTTATCGCGGGTCCTGTGAGTGAACATAAAGTTATCGTTTTGATGAAAGAGAGCAGTTTTACTTCTGCGCCTCTTTCCTCTTTTTGGGATGTTATTCCTATTTCAGAAACGCAGCTTGCAAAAAACTTTTTGGAGTCAGGAGTGGAAGTGATAGACCGGGAACAGGTTCGCGATAAAATTTCTGAATCCATCGTTTTAAGTGCTATCAAAGGAAACGTTGAAGATGCCAGGAATATCGGCTTGAAAGCTGGGGCAGATATCGTTATCGTGGGAACGGCTTTTTCAAAATTGAAAAAAAATAAGGATAAGAACATGAAAATGGTTCAGGTAAATATTAGTGCCAAAGCCGTTTCAGCGTTGGACTCTTCCTTAATTGCCGCCAAAAGCGATTTTGCTACCGTAGAAAATGAATATGAATTGTCGGCAGAGCTTGAAGCTTTTGATGTGACCAGCCAAAAACTTGCAGACTTTCTACTACCTTCTTTTCATCGTTACTGGGAAAATGGGGTGCAAGCTCCAGCCGAAAAGGCACCCGATGCCCCCCCAATGGCTATGACGGATATGTAAATTATGAGTCAGGAAAAAAATAAAAATCTATTTCTGATTTCTGTAATTTTGTTTTTCGTTGCCTGTTTACTGCTTTATTTTTCCCGTCGCGTGATAGCCCCTTTTCTAATTGCTTTTGCTCTAGCTTATCTTCTGGATCCCTTGGTGGATAGAATGTCATCGTCAAAGAGAGTTTCAAGAACCGCATCGGTGTTGTTTTTGATGGTGGCATTTTTTGCGCTACTGGTATTCGCTGGCATTTTCCTCATCCCCATCTTGAGCATGCAGACAGAAAATCTGGCGCACAACATTCCTGTCTATATTGGAATTGTTCAGGACTGGTTGCGCCCTCTGTTAGATCTGGTAAGAGGGCTTGACCCGGTAAAAGTCGAAGAAATTCTCAATGAAGGTTTGTCCCGCTTTGGTGAGTTGCCCATGAAAGCTATACAGTTTTCCGGGAAACTGCTGTGGGGCTCGATATCCAATCTGTTCAATATTATTTTGATGATTGCCAACCTGGTGATCATTCCTGTGGTGATGTTTTATCTGCTAAGAGATTTTGATTCTATAACCGAAAAGCTTTTGGCTCTGGTTCCTCCCCGGTTCCAGATAAAAACCAAGGAAACGGTTGTGGAGATCGATCAGGTCCTGTCTAGCTTTGTGCGCGGACAATTGATGGTGGTGGGGTTGATGGGCGTTATGTATGCTATCGGTCTTTTTCTGTGCGACACGCCTATGAGCCTTTCATTAGGCCTCATGGCTGGCTTGGTCAACCTGGTTCCCTATCTTGGGTTGGTATTGGGTTTTGCCCCGGCGGCACTCTTAACTTTCATGCATACTCAGGAATGGATGTCTGTGGTTGGTGTTGCTGGCGTTTTTGCGTTTGTTCAGGCGATGGAAGGCATGGTTATTACCCCACGTGTGGTCGGTGAAAATATTGGTCTGCATCCGGTTGCGGTGATCTTCGCTGTTCTTCTTGGTGGCGAATTGTTTGGCCTCGTTGGCATGATCCTCGGTGTTCCTATTGTGGCGGTGCTGAACGTCCTGGTTTCGCGTGGCCTTTTGCAATACAAGAAATCCCTCTTCTACAGCTGACAGTACTCAGATTTTGAATCATAAAATTATAATAATCCCTGGGCACTAATTTCGTTGTTACTAAAGATTTCCTCTTTTTTTAGAGCTCCCTATTGGTGGGAAAAACCATTATTGCTTGAAGTTGCTTGAAATGTCTTTTTTGATAAAACTTCGGATTGAAACTTTTACACTGCCTTAACTGGAGATCATCGAATGGAATACTATATCGCTTGGTGGAATGTTGAGAACTTGTTCGATATTGACGGGTCAGATACCAGACCTGCCTGGTTGCAAAAGCGGCTAGCTAAGGAACTGAAAGGCTGGTCAACGGCAGTTCTCGATAAAAAGATCAATCAGCTCGCTGGTGTCATTCAGCAGATGAATGGCGGCAAGGGACCAGATATCTTAGGTGTATGCGAAGTTGAAAGTGAGTCGGTTATTGAACGTTTAGTCAATACTATTTCTCTGGCCGACAGAGATTATGGTGTCGTCCATGCAGATACAAAAGATGCTCGTGGAATCGACGTGGCCTTCATATTTGATAAGAAAGTGTTTAA
>JAESTE010000025.1 GCA_016763735.1 Nitrospinaceae bacterium
ATTTGGCGGCGGCTTCGTTGCCGGCTTCTTTGTCCAAATCGGCGATGACGACATTATCACCATCGTGATTGCATGGTTTTCATGTGATGAACTCTGCCTGCCGAATAGCTAGCACTTCGCTCTTTTGCTTTAAACTGGAAATTTCGGGAATATAAGCATATTTCTTGCTTCAGAGTTTTAAGTGTTGAAGCAATATTTGATGAGGTAAGTGGAGAATGTTCCTTCTTTTGTGAAAGTAATGTAGAAACAATCAATAATAAGCGGTTGGGTTCGCCGGAAAGTGAGAGATGAATTCGATTTCTGTAGATGATGCATACTCAACATTTTTACAATATAGTAATCCTTTGCTTTCTACTTTCGGGAGAAGGCCAAACGCAGGAACCTGTCGTCTCAATGGGAGCGGAATGGAAATTGTTCAAAGGAATCGCTGAAGCATCTAATCCGGATTCTGCTTTCTGGCGTTTTCTTGAATTTGACGATGCCGATTGGATCGTTGCACAAACTCCGATTCAATATGGTGAGCGTGCCTATGAGGATACCGGGACGCCTCTACCGGATATGCAGGGAAACTATACTTCTGTTTTTCTCAGGAAAGTCGTTGAATTTACTGACGACAATCTACCAGCGGTTCTGGAGATTACACTTTTAAATGACGATGGAGCTATGGTGTGGCTTAATGGAGTCGAATTGCTCCGTTACAATTTCGGTGTGGGTGAGCCTGAATTTGACAGTAGTGGTGAGTTTGCTCCCGAACCGATCACTCCACTATCTTTTAAAGTAAGCCTTCCCCCGGGAGCCATTAAGATGGGGGCGAATCTTTTTTCCGTCCAAGGATTCAATGCTGACATAGATTCCAGCGATTTTGTTTTAAACGTTGCGATATCGATTCCTGAAATCGACCGGGAATCTCCTGATGTTTTAAACTTGGAACCGGTCCCGGGTAGGGTTGGCAATTTCACTGAATTGAAGGTGATCTTCAACGAGCCGGTCATCAACGTTTCTGCTGATGATCTGATCATCAACGGCGTTCCTGCGACCGGTATTGAGGTTCTTTCCCGGGGGGGATTTCTCTTTAGTTTTTTACAACCACCCTACGGAGATGTAGAGGTTCTGTGGAGAGTGGATCATGGTATTGCCGATGGTAATCCACCTCCCAATCGTTTTTTTGCTGAATCGAGTCCTCTGATGAATTATGAGCTGGTTGATGAACAACCTCCAGCTCTGCTGGCGGTTCATCCCTTGCCTGATACCATCCTTTCAAGTCTGTCAACCCTTCGGATCATGTTTTCTGAATCAGTTGTAGGGGTGCGGGTTGACACTCTTCTTTTCAATGGAAAGCCTGCTGCGAGCGTTGAGGGCACTGGGAGAGGTCCCTATTTTTTCAGCTTACCAGGATTGGAACAAGGCAGCATTTCGGTGACTTGGAGTCTGGACCATCGAGTTCGAGATTCAGCCGAAGCCGCTAATCCTTTCGTCGGGCAGAATTGGACTTGGGAGTTGGATCCTGATCGAATGCCTGCCAACTTGGAGATAACAGAATTTTCAGCAGACAATCAATCGGGGCTCCGTGATGAGGACGGGGATGCCGTGGATTGGATTGAAATTTATAATGCAGAATCCATTCCGATCAATCTCGAAGGTTGGACCCTGAGCGACAAGCCTGAAAATCCATATGCTTGGGTATTTCCTGCAGTGACGATTGAACCGGGAGTGAATCTGATCGTTTTTGCATCCGGGAAAGAATCCGGCGACCCGACCCATCTGCATACTTCCTTCAAGTTGAGACGATCCGGTGAACCACTACAGCTGTTCAGTCCGGATGGACCCCCGATTCCGGTCAGTGGGTTTGAGAATGATTTTCCCCGGCAGATGACCGATTACAGTTACGGCAGGGATCCATCGGGAGAGTGGATGTTTTATTATCAAGGCAGTCCTGGTGTCACAAATGATGAAGAAGGGTTCGTTGGGTTTTCGGACAAAGTTGTTTTTAGTCATACTCATGGTTTTTACGCCGAGCCTTTCAATCTGGAGTTGATTACGAAAACTGAAGGTGCGGTAATACGATACACTCTCAACGGGCAGATACCTGATTCCTTCAACAGCCTTGTATATGATTCGCAAAATGGTGGAATTCGCGTTGATCAGACGACGATCATCAGAGCGGTTGCGTTTTCTTCCAGATTTGCGTCTCCTGATGTGGAAACAAGGACATATCTCTTTGAAGAGGATGAATCCTTGAGAAGCCTGCCGGTTCTGTCCATTGTCACCGATTCTGAGCACTTATTTGGAAGGGAAGGTATCCTGGGTGTTCAAGGAGGGGAATACGTTCCAAGGGCAAACACCAGTAGCTTAATCTGGCAGTCATTAAGCCCCGAGGATTACCACAATCCCACTAAGACCGGAAGGGATTGGGAGCGTCCGGCGTCCATAGAGTACTTTTCTCCTGACGATTCTGATGAAGGCTTTCAGATTAATGCGGGAATACGGGTGCATGGCAGTCATCACATGAGACCTAAACTGAGGGTCGACAGCAAATTCTCCTTCCGCCTTTACTTCAGGGGAGAATATGGGGCTGAGAGATTGGAGTATGCCCTGTTCGGTAATCAGGGAGTCGATCGTTTTGATAAACTGGTGATTCGAGCAGGTCACAACGATTGGGAAAACCCTTTCATGACGGACGAAATGATGAGGCGTCTAGCTGCAAAAACCGGGCAAGTTGTTCCGAGAGGCAAGTTTGTGCATTTGTTTCTCAATGGGATTCATCAGGGCTATTACAATCCAACGGAACGAATCGGTGAGGAATTTTTACAGGAAACGTACCAGAGTGATCAGGAATGGGATGTGATCAAACCGTCCCGGCAAATCGCCAGTGGAGATCTTTTGGAATGGAAGCAGATGGTCGATTCGGCCGCTGCTGCCAATCCGAGCTATCAACCCAATTATGAGGAAATACGAAGCCGACTGGATGTTCCGAGTTTCATCGATTATTTGATTGTCAACATCTATGGGGACACGGGAGATTGGACACGTAGTAATTGGAGAGCTGCCCGGGAAAGAGCGCCGGGAGGTAAGTTTCGGTATTTGCTGTGGGATGCCGAATTTGCCCTCGGGATAAACGGGCGCGAAGAAACAAATAACAGTCTGATAGATCCCAGAGAACTTGGCCGGTCCACCGATATTTCCACCCTGTTCAACGCCCTTAAGAAGAGTCCGGAATTCAGGTTGCTTTTTGCCGATCGGATTCACAGCCATTTCTTCGGAGAGGGAGGGCTTCAACTCAGTGAAATTGAAAAGTTATACCAGGAACTTGAAACGACATTAAAGCCGAGCATTCCC
>JAESTE010000026.1 GCA_016763735.1 Nitrospinaceae bacterium
GAAACGGATGTGGATCGCAGGAACCAATGCGCCCGGCTCCGCAATAGATTAGTCGTGTTGTCAAAAATGAGGATAGTAGTTTCAGGTTTTCGCGTTCATCGAAAGGGAAGCCCCGTCCGACGAGATAATTCTCATGGCACCCGAACGTTGCGTTGGTTTCCAGATCAACATTATTTTTTATGAACGATACATTATCGGCCCAACCCAACTCTTCCACGGCTTCCTGAATAAGCGTATCGCCTGCGCGATCAAATGTGATTAGGTCGACAAGGTTAGAGCATTCCGGCGATGCGTATTCCAGATGCCCCATGTCTATATAAAGTCTGCCTGCATTAAGAAGGAATCCGCCGTTGCCAGGGGGTTCGTCGTTGGCACGATAATGCAGATCGAGAACCCCGAGGTTTTTGGAGAAGATATGATTCTTTATCTTGTTGGCAATCTCCATGGGGTCGAGACGAAAATCATTGTCATTATTGTCTTTGACCAACAGACCATATTCCGTTTCGATTCCAAAAATTCTTTTTTTCATGGATTATTACTAACTGCGTTCTGTGGAGGTCTTGAAAATTTTCGCGGTTTCATTGTCATCTAAAAATCGGTATCCCTCCTCAGTGAGTGTTGCAAGGGTGGGATAAATGTCATCTTCCGGTCGAGCCTGGCCTGTAGCAGAATCGAACAATGCTGCGGTTTGCAGAAGCCGGATAGCCAAGGTCATAGCCTGTTCACGGGTTCTTTCTGCAAGCGGTTTTTCTCCCCATAGATCTTCGTGTTCGAGAATGCCGCGAATAATTTGTGATCCCGATCCGGTCGCGGTATGGGTGCGAATTTGAAAATCAGCTCCCAGCATATCGTAGAAATGGATTCTGGATTTTTTCAGAGCGTGGTCGTAAGTCGCGAAGATGGGGCTGACCACACCCAAGCCTTGAACTGCCATGCCGACATTTTCTTTTAAAAGTTTGGAGAGGGCGCGGATTTTACCTTCGGTACTCATCGATTGTAGTTGAGACCGTCGATAATACTCATAATTGTGGGAAAGAACCCGAGCCATTTCAAAAGCCGTTGCCGGCACGCCTGCAATTGACATCAGGGTATAGTCGTCAATGGGAATAACTTTATCGCATAGTTCATACATGATGCTGTTGCCCGCAGTGGCTCGCCGGTCACCTGCAACGAGAACACCGCCTTTAAAATGGAATGCAAGAACGGTTGTCCCCTGCGGCACCGTGAATCCGTTTTGCTTTGTAACACCTTCTATTTTTGCAGGCCAGCGATAACCGGAATTTTCCAGCAACTCAAAAAATTCCCCTGCGAATGTATTGGGTTCGGATTGAAATTTCATTGGCCAGTTCGTTGCTTGTATTTTTCGGATTGTTTGGGATCAACCTTTTTCATACGCTTGAGCAAACTATCTCTTCCGGGGCGAGAGGTGTCGGGGCTGGCAGGCCCTGACTTATCACGATCTGGACTGGATTCTTTCTTTTCTTCCCTTCTTAAGGGATCATTCATTTCCATCGCATTGGCTCCTGTTTTGTTCTTCTATTGTATGTAGAATAATCAAACTGTTGAGGACTTTAGTCTTTCAATCTCGTCATTACTAAGAGGCCGGTAAATTGCTTTACGCGCCGATTTTTCGGTCAGCACGGCTCCTTCAAGATACCATTGATCAAAAGCTTCTTGCAAAGTTTCAGGGATATCTTTTTTAGCTTCATCGTCAGATTCCAGTTTTCTACTTTCATCCCATAATTTACAGGCTTGCTGTAATGCCTGATCGAGGGGATAGGTTGCAAAAGGCTGTTTCTGGATTTCTTTTTGTAACCAGTCCATCACCTTTTCTTCCCCGGCAATGGCGGTGCCATTTTTAAAAGTTTCCCAATGACCATCATAATTCATGCGGAAAAAATTGGGATGACCCTCGTTGGTTAGCTCTACTAGCAACATCCGTATGATATAAGGAGCGCGTTGAATCTCTTCAAAATTTTGTTTGAGTGCTGGCGCAATACCAAATTGTAGCAAGCGAGCCGAGGTGACATCCTGTGCGGATCGGTTGAAACCTTCCAAATGGGCCATATCCAACAGGTTCATTCGCAACCTTTCTACATCGGCTGGGTGACCCACGCCGCCAAGAGCAATGCGATCATAAATTTCGAAAATTTTTCCTGGCTGCGGAGCAAACCCGAAAATCAACAATCCTTCATTATAGGGAACCGCTATAACAGGCTGTCCCATTTTAAGTTTTTCCTGGACGTAGTTATGGCGGGTTGATACCGCCTCCATCCAGCGATACGGCTCTTCAAACATTTTCCATTTCTCCTCTCTGGACAGATTTCAGCCAAGTCAATCGATCTTCACTCCAGAACTTATAACTGTTTTCTACAAGCATTACTATCTTTCCTCTCTGGACATTGATTCCAGCCGGGTCAATTGATCTTGGTTCCAAAACTTATAACCATTTTCTGTTACCGAAGCCAGGATAGGATAAATTTGGACGTTAGAAATTGCATTTTCCTGTTGGTTATCTATCTGAGCGGCAACGTGCAATAGCTTCATGGCAATGACAGCCGCATCTTTTTCGCATCTTTCAGCGAGAGGTTTCGGCCCCCACTGGTTTTCTCGCTCAAGAACATCGCGGATATGACCCGCCCCTGCACCCGTAGCAGTAAAAGAAAGAACCTGAAACTCGGCTCCCAACATATCGTAATAATAGATAGAAGGCTTGCCTGACTCAATATCGTAGGTAGCAAATATAGGGCTGACACGAGTGAGTCCACTTGTTGAAGCTGTCAGGTTTTCTTTGAGTAGTTTTGAAAATGTCCTGATCTTTCCCTCAAGACTCATTGGACGAATCTGTGTTCGTCGATAATACTCGAAATATTGCGAAAGTATTCGTGATATCTCAAACGCAATGGCTGGCACTCCTGCCACAGCCATAAGTGAATAGTCATCGACCGGGATAACCTTTTCGCATCTCTCAAACATCAGGTTGCTACCTGCCATGATCCGTCGATCTCCGGCGACAATCACTCCGTCTTCATAATGAAAAGCCAGAACAGTTGTTCCCTGGGGCACGGATGACTTTCCGTTAACCGGTAGCTTATCCAGAAAACTCTGTAAGTTATAGCCGGACTTGTCCAGTAGGGCGAAAAAGTCGCCACCTGCCTGTGTGTCTTCAATACTTTCCATCATGGACTATCATTCTGCTTGAAAGGAAAATTCTATCTTGTTACATGCGTTCTTCCAACGTCTTCCTGACTGATTACTCCTGTTAAATCCAGAACATCTCCATTTTCAAATTCTATTCCTGTCCAATGGATGCTTTTTATCTTTTCACTTTCCTTGCGGACTGCCTCGCCGCGAATTTTTGCACGGGTTCCTTCAGGGGGAAATTCAATAGCTCGTGAGATTTCTTCTTCAGTTAATAAGGAGTAAACCTCATTTTCCTGCTCCAGCCCTCGATACAAACCTCGGTCGGGATCGATATTGTGATATTCCAGATCCAGGCTTTGTAACATGGGATCATCCCAATCCATGTTTTCAGTTTCCATAAATTCCGTGAAAAGCTTTTCCTTAATAGCCCAGTCGATTCTATCTGATAATTTTTCGGGGTTGTGTTTAAATTCGTCAAGGGTTCTTTTCCATTCTTGAATGATCCAGTCTGACTCTTTATTGCCCCCGGAATAATTTTGTTCAACGGCTTCAAGATAGCTTTCTTGAATTTCCAATGCTGCAATCGAATTGCCTGAATTTCTTTTCAGAATCGCGTTTTTATCCTGCGATACTCGCAGCACATCTTCAACGGGATTTTCCAACTCAATGTCTGGCAACGTGACCCCGCTTGCAATCAAGTTGAGCACCAGCAGGGTGCTACCTACCTTTAATGCAGTTGCATAGGCGGACATGTTCGCATCCCCCATAATCAAATGTAGCCGTCTATATTGATTGCGGCTAGAATGTGGCTCATCGCGAGTGTTGATGATGGGCCGCTGGGTCATGGTTTCTATGCTTAAAACCTTTTCGATAAAATCGGAGCGCTGGGCTAACTGTATTCCTTTGAAGTCCTTGGTTTTAGGGTTTTCAGACCCTACCTTTCCTGCTCCGGCATACAATTGCCGCGTTACCAGAAAGGGTACCAGTCCTTTCACTAAAAGATCGAATGGAATGTCGCGCGGCACAAGATAATTATCGTGTGTCCCGTAACTGTGACCGCTGTAATCGGTATTATTTTTAAAAACCTGAACAGCTTTTTCTCCAATCTCCTGATTTCGAAGATTTGTGCTTTCGGCTACAATCCTTTCTCCTGCCACATCATGAGCTACAAGAGAAAAGAGGGAGTTACATTCCGGCGTGCTGTATTCCGGGTGAGTGTGGTCGTTATAAAAACGTGCACCATTTGCCAATACTCGGTCGCATTTCATCTCCAAATAAGAGTACGGCCGTTTTCTGTCTTGCGCGCAAAACGCATCCTCTTCTTCATCTTGCGCTAGTGAACTTACCTGGAACCCGCGCATATCCTGATGCGAATTTTCCTGGGAATAAGCCCATTTACCGAATACACTTTTCTGCGCACAACTTTTCAAAAGCTTCATGGACTCTTCAACAGGATCTGAATCCTCCAGGTCTTCGCGGATGATGCCATATTCCGTTTCCAAGCCAAGAAGCGGGACGATCTCTTTCATATTACAGACCGGCGGCTCGTATTTTCAGCAGCGGTATCGGATTCATTAGGTTTTCGAACTCGAACCACATTTTTTGATTCCATATCTAATAGCTGCAGCCAATCTTCTAAATTAGATTCGGCTGGCAACAGACTGCCTTCTTTAAATTCGGTTTCCAGTGCCGTAGTCAGATCATCTACCGTTATGCATAACTTTTCTCCTTTAATGGCCCTTTCGATAGCACTCTCTTTAGCACGTTTCATAATGCCTTCTATTGCGGCTCCAGAAATGAAATCGCTCCAATACATTTTTTTGTTGCCGCCACTTCGCAAGGTCAGTACCAGCACTTCTTGTTCCGGGCTTCGGGCAAAAAGACCCTTCAGAAAGGGTTCTGCCATTTTATCGAAATCTTCATGCTCCCGTGGCAATCCATCTTTAAGGTAAACACGCAGTATCTGTTTGCATTCTTCCCGATTAGGTCGACTGACTTTAATTTTTCTGTCGATTCTTCCAGGACGGATGACGGCAGGGTCGATCAGGTCAGGTCGGTTGGTCGCGAGAATAACTACAGTGTCGCGGAGTGACTGGATGCCATCCATTTCCGCGCAGAACATGGGGACAATCGTGTTGCTGATATTTGATCCTCGCGATGCCTGCCGGGTACCCAAAATTGATTCGGCTTCATCAATGAATATAAAAGGCACCTGGCCTTTTTCTTTATAGTCCCGGGCTTTTTTAAATATTTCACGTATTTTTCTTTCTGATTCACCGAGCCACATATTTAGAATCTCAGGTCCTTTTACATGGATGAACCGGCCCTGCAATTCGGAATTTTCCTGTTCAGAAAGTTTGCTGAGTACTTCCGAGAGAATCGCTCTGCCAACGAGAGTTTTGCCGCAACCGGGAGGACCATAAAAAAGGAAACCTTTCGGTACTTGATATTCCATTTGCCGCAAAATTTCTCCGTGCAATAAGGGATACTCTAAAACTTTGCGGACCTCCTCTTTGACTTTTTCTTGTCCGCCTACTTGTGACCATTCTACCTTTTCAAAATCATCTTCGATTAAGGTTCGCGACTCGCGCTTGGGTAGTTTGCCGAGAATGATCCTTTGGCTTGCATCCAGAAAAATTTCTTCGCCTTCTTTCAGGGAAGAAGCATCAAGATCGGCATGGAATTGAACAATAGTTTCTGTATTTCCCGTCGCTCCTTGAATTAGCCATTGACCGCCTTGAAGCTTTCCAGAAATTCTGGCCATGGGGCCTTGAGTGGGAAGCGGTAATTTCGCAATAGCAACAAACCCTTCATTAAGGGCTACCTGATCTCCCAGTTTCAACCCTTCATCTTCCATCAATTCGGGGACGACCGCTGCCTGATATTCGGTACCCCCTGATACAATACGGACCAGTTCATTTTCACCCTGACCCAAGACGGTTCCAATTCGGTGAGCCGGTGACTTCAGCTTTTCGATTGCTTCTTCAAGGGTTTTTATTTTTAGAGCATATTGCTCTGCCATCTGCTGAGCCTGAAACAGAGCATCCCGCAAATCCAGAACCTTTTCCTGCAATTGCGGCTTTTCTGCAGTTTCATCCAGTATCTGGTCGATCAATTCAACGATGTGGATCTTATCGCCCATTCCTAAGTCCTTTATTTTTATTGAGAGTCTATTAGCGGTCTCGAATAATTGATAAATCTGCAAGTGGGCCAACCCTTTATTTCATAAAGGTTCGCTCTTGGCTAAGCTGAATTTCCTGAGGTTCCCTTAATTGTATGACTATTGAAAAATATAAATCAAGTCAATTTTCTCAAAGGTTTAATAGAGAAATTCTAGACATTATTATAGGATGGAGTTTATATGGAAAATGTATCGTCCTTCCGTTATAAATTAAAAACGCCTTTTTTGCCTTTAGGCGAGAATTTCTGTTCCATTTCATTAGAAACGGGCCTGTAACCCCTAGCCATTTTGCTTTTTATGACCCCTGCAAAAAATAAAACCCAGATCACAAAATGCATTGTCAGCTTCAGCCATAGCAAATACGATTCTCGCATGGCAGCTGACAATTTAAGCATTGCCAAAGCAAAAAGCGAAATAGAAGCGGGGAAAAATGGCATAAGCCATCTCATCCTTCGTTCCAGAGACGATGAAATCGACCGGCTGAAGTTTTTATTCTTAATTCATGGCATTCCGGTAATGTGTTACGCCTTGGGAAATTTGTTGTGTTCGAGTCTTAAAGAAATCGTTGTGGTAGGTTCGGATGAAGTGCAACAAATTATGGATCGTTTTCTGCACACCGTTGGCACCTGTGGGAAAACCATTCGATTTGTAAAAGAAGATGATCGACACCTAAATCTGGTTCATACCTTGAGTCTGGGTCGTGAAAAGCTTGCGCTTGCAATCGACGAGTTGGTTTTATTTCAGCCTGGTGATCTGCCTTTTCTGTACGACCTTGAAAAGGTTTTGGGTTTCCAGAGAAATAAGAGCCACGATATTATTCTTTGGTTGAATTCACGGCAAAAAATGTTCCCAGAGTTTAATGAAAAACCGGACAGTGAATTCGTTAAAAGAAATTATCATTACCGAATTCTCAATGATAATGAAAGGGACCTGCATGATTTAAAGGAACCTAATTTATATCCCATTAATTTTTCGAGAATGGAATCTGAGATCATAGATTATCTTCATTCTTCAAGAAAAGACGGGAAAATTATTGATGCCGGAGTAAAAATGGCTCTTAAAAATCCGATTCGGATTTTTAAGGCTCTGCCGTACTTGGTCGACCATTTTTTTAGATTTCGTTCTCAGGTTCAACAAATCCGCTCTGGCGATAAATATCAATTTGGAATGTCGAGAAAAAACTTCAATAAAAGCATTTCCAATTTGCTTAACATTCCTATAACGACAATCTTGCATGACGATCCCTCTTTTGTTTCAGATGTGGATGCCTTGGAAGATTGGGAGGATTTTGAGTCGTTGACTCATTTCGCAGACAATCAGGGAGGGCTGGAAAAAATTCATCCCTTTGGCAAAGAGTTAATCAAATTTCGGGAGACGGACATGCCTGGTTTAAAAGAAGAAATTCCCATGTACCAGAATTTCCCCACCTATTTGAATCGCATATATCAAACACTGGGGATGGGTTATGAGCCCTTTGATTCAAACGGCAATTATGTTTCGCCCAATTCCAATGCCCCTGAAGTAGCGCAGGCTTACCACTGGTATCAGAAAAAATGCGCTGATAAAACTACGCTATAATAGCTCTATAAGTTACCCTGCCAACAGGGTGTCCTTTTTCAGGTTTAAACCTTGCGCAAAAGAAATAAAAATTGGTTTGAAGATAGTTTGTTGAGCAGAACCCGTTTGGCTGGATTTCTTCTGCTTTCTATAGGGCTTCATATTTCTTTTGTCATTGCCCATATGCTGGTGCCTGTTCAAAAGGAAGAAATTAAAGGTCCACCCCCGATTCAGGTCAAGTATTTTGAATCCAAAAAATCTTTGGACGCAAAATCCGGGAAAATTATTGACGCGCCGAAACCTCCCACGAAATCAGAAAAGCCAAAAAGAAGAGAGCTTTTGGCGAAATATGACAGCCGATCTCATTCCAATAAGAAAAAAACTCCTGAAAAAATTTATAAGAGAAAAAAAACCGTAGTGCCAAAATCCAGGGGGGTTCTTTCAAAAACCGGTTCAAGCCAAACTCGGGCAAAAAAAATTGCTCCGAAAAAACAGTTGCGAAAACAGTCCCGCTTGAAACCTAGAAAGCAACCCTTGCCCGAGTCAGCCATCGGGACCTTTAGATCCGTCACCCCGGAAAAAAATCAAAAAATCAAACCTTCATCCGCACAAAGGTCCGGAGCAGGCAACACACTAGCTATGTTAGATGGGTTCGATGCCGAACAATTCGCTTCTATGGATACCGATTCGGTTGAAGATTCCGATGACGATGAGTTGGTTTCTCTGGATACCACGGAGGTAAAATACGCTTCCTATTTTGCTCGTATCAAGCATCAGATTGAACGAGTTTGGATATATCCTTCCGATGCGGCACAAAGAGGTATCAGTGGTGACCTCTCATTAAAGTTTCGTATTTCCAAAGATGGAAACCTTATGGGGGTGCATCTGATAGATAAATCGGGATATGAGATTTTAGATGTCGCGTCACTCAAAGCAGTTAAAGAAGCCGCGCCTTTTTATCCTTTTCCTAAAAATATTCAGCGTGAGAAAATATCCATTCTTGCAAATTTTGTTTATACACCTAATTTCGAACCTGCACCTCGCTGATTAATGAATCAGAAAAGCTTAAATTCTTCAGTAGTATTTCAAAAGCATGTCGCAATATTGTTTTTGCCCTACCTTCCAGAGCCGAAGTGGTACTTGAAAAAAATCGCAGGTGTTCCTTTTCTGTTGCGAAATATTCTTGTTTTGCAAAAGATGGGGGTTGAAAGACTAGTCGTCTGGGCCGAAGATCCCGTTCATGACCAGGAGGGATTTTTAGCCGCAATCAAAGCGGATAAAAGGTTGCAAGTAGAGCTTGACTGGGCCAATAAAGAATTTATTTCGTCATTGCCAGAGACATTGTCTTTTCTTATCTTTGATGGCTCCACTCTGTTAAATGAATGTGGAGGCCAAATGGTTCAGATAGATGCTGATAACTTCAAGGACTTTCCAGAAGAACTGATGCAATGTCTCAACAAAAAAGAGATTTATTTTTTAGAGTCGGAGAGTCTAAAACAACCGGAGCGGTTGCGAGATGAAAAAGATTTTTACGAGGCGGAAGAAGGACTTTTAAAATCCTGCGGGCTCAGTAATGACAGCTTCATGGATCGCCTGATAACGCGTTTTATCTCTCGCCAACTCACATCCTTTTTCCTTAAAACTTCGTTTACTCCTAACCAAATTACATTTTTAAGCTTGGTTATAGGGCTGGTTGCGGCGCTATGCTTTTTTTCTGGTGGTCATAAAATGGGGATCGCAGGTTCCATTTTGCTACTTGTATCCGCCTGGGTTGACTGCGCCGATGGGGAAGTTGCGCGTTTGAAGTTTATGACATCTGAGTGGGGAGCAAAGCTGGATATTATTTCCGATAATATTGTTCATTGCTCTGTGTTCTTTGCAATAGGAATGGGCCTGTATTTTTCAACAGGAGAATCTATTTTTAAATATCTAGGTATGTTGGCTGTGTTGGGAAGCCTGACCGCTTTTATTTTATTAAGCAAAACCATATTGGGGAAGAAGGCTGAAGCGACAAAGAAACTTTCCTTGGAGTCCTGCAATGAAAAAATTTCTGATCAGTTAGCAAATCGCGATTTCATTTATCTCCTTTTTGCTCTTGCGTTATTTGGCAGGCTAGATGCTTTTATTCTTCTCACCGCCGCAGGTTCTAATTTTTTCGCAATTTATCTTGTTTGTCAGAAACTTAAAACCACAACAACGTGATAGATTGTCAGGTGAAAAACTTTTTCACTTCATCCATTTCCGTAACCACGGGGCAGGGCGGCAGCGAAGCGATGAATTGTTTTCCATAGCCTCTGCGGCTGATTCTCGAGTCGAGAAGGGAGACAACACCTCTATCGGTTTTTTTTCGGATCAATCTTCCAAATCCCTGTTTTAACTGAATTATAGCGCGAGGAATTTGATAATGAGAAAAGGGGTCGATATGCTGGCGCCGAAGCTCTTCGATTCTGGCTTCTGTTAAGGGTTCTTTGGGAACATCGAAAGGTAGTTTGGTGATGATAACGCTTTGCAATGCGTCCCCCGGAACATCTACCCCCTGCCAGAAAGAGTTAGTGCCAAAAATTACAGAGGGTTTTTCTTTAAACTTTTTTAGCATTAGGTTGGTTGGTACCTCACCTTGCCGGATCAATGGAAAAGGCAGACCGCACTCATCAAGTTTTTCATAGACCTGATTGAGCAAGGCGTAGCTGGTGAACAAGATAAAAGTTTTCCCACCAGATGCCAGAACCAACTCTCGGCAGCGGTTTGAAATTTCTTCGACATAAGGTACATTTTTGTCCCCCGGCTCCGGAAGGTCACTTGGAACATATAGCAGGGCCTGATTGGGATAATCAAAGGGCGCATCGAGAAGCAATTCTTCATTGGGCTGAAACCCCAGCCGCTCTTTAATAAAGTCAAATTTTTTGCTGGTGGTCAATGTGGCGGAGGTCATAATAATGCGATCGAGTTTGTTGTACACCTGTGCCTGCAATTCATCCCCCACATGAATGGGAACACCGCGTAGAGTAACTCGAGGAAACCTTTTTCGTTTTGCAATCTCAATCCAGTAAACATATCCGTTAAAGTTTTGATTGAGTATTGCGGACAATGCATTATTAGATTCAAAACATCTTTCGGCTGCTGCTGCTGCATCGATCCGATCTTCTTCAGAGTGTAATCCTGCTTCCAGCGATTTTAGGCTTTCCCGCAGGGCTTCCATAGGTACATAAATTCCATTATCCAGAACAGGCGGCTTGTAAAAACGCAGAACTCGATCTTCTCTGCCATACTCTTCCAGCAAATGAGTGAAAAAGGATTCGATGGCCTGGCGGACGGTCATTGCCAGCTTTCTCACATGTGGCACCAAAGCATGATCCAGCCGTGTTAGTAACCCTTTTTTGGTGCGCGGATTATGCAGCCGATCCAAAAAATAAAAAAGGTTCGAGTTTGAAACTTCCAGGCCGAGAAACTGGGTAGCAGCCTCTTCCAGATTTTGTGCTTCGTCAAACACCACCGCATCAAAACTCGGTAGTACGGCCCCAGAGTTTGCGACATTCGCAAAAAATAAATGATGATTCACTATCAATAAGTGTGCGCCGAACCATTTCTTTCGTGCTTTAAAATAAAAACAGGATGAATGAGTCTCGCAATTTTTCCCAAGACAAAGGTCTTTCTGTCTGCCTACCTCTTCCCACACTTGC
>JAESTE010000027.1 GCA_016763735.1 Nitrospinaceae bacterium
CGTGGCGGAAAATATTTTGGCGATGGCGGCTTCGTAGAGGTCTCAGGAAAAGAAGAATTATTTTTTGATGGCGCAGTAGACACCACCGCTGCCAATGGAAAAACCGGAACATTGTTGCTTGACCCAAAGGAAATTAACATTGTCGCGGGTTCGCAAGCTACAACCAGTGGCGCGGCTACTTTCGAAATAGCGACTATCTCTGTTGGCACACTTCAAGGAATTTCAGGAACAACAAATATAATTCTACAAGCAGACGAAAAAATCACCATCGCAGATTTAGGTGGAGCCTCTATCAATTTACAACAAGGTAGCGGCAACTCAGTTACCTTCCGAACCACAAAAAATCTTATCAGCAGAGACAGCAACGGAAATATCACTTCTTCTACCGGGGAAATTAGATTCCTTGGAGCGAATGACACAATCTCTACCCAGGGTGGGGACATTATTTTTGAGGCAAAAGGTGACCTGATCATAGGAAATTTGACTTCGAACGGAGGAAATATTTCTTTAACAGGTAGAACTTTAAATTTGGTGGGCAACATAAACAGTGGAACTGGGAATGTAACCATTGGATCGAACACAAATATTTTCTTAGGTGGAAGTGCGTTGTCCGGTTGCGGAGTTGGTTCCGCAAGCCTGTGCGATATGTCCATCGTGCAATCTGAGCTGAATAACATCAGCGGCAATAAGCTCACCATTGGCGGAACCCTAAACGGTGATATCACCGTAGATGGAATTACTCTCACTTCTTTTAATGAGGGTGTTGTGCTGGATGTGAACACTCATGTCTCGGGTTCAGATGGTGCCATTGTGTTTCAAGCCGACTCTTCGTTTTCTTCACTGGAAGCAAAAGCCGTAAATGGAATTAATATCAATGCCAATATCACCACAACCACAGGGGCTATTAGCTTAAACGGAGACTCCGATAGCGGCATCGATTCAATCGACCCAAAAGATAATATTACCTTTGCCAGCGGTGTTTCTCTAAACAGCGCAACATCGATAAGCTTGAGTGCCATTACCGGTGGCATGACTGCGGCGGCCGGGTTGACGTTGACAGCACCTACCAGCATCACGATAACAGGTAATTTAACAGCCGCCGGAACCGTTGACATAACAGCAAACTCCGGTATCACTTTGAATGGCGGCATTACCACATCCGCAGGTAATTTGACCATCAACGCAAACTCTTCAGTATTAGCATTGGGTAGTGGCATTACTTTAAGCTCCGCAGGTGCCTTGACACTTAGCGCCAGCAACACAACCTCTGCGGGAGCCTTGGTTCTTACCTCTACCGGCTCAACGATCAATGTCGATAACGCCCTGGTATCTCAAGGTGCGGTAACGATGACTGCCAACAGTGGCCTAACTCTGAGCAATAGCACACTGACGGCGACAGGAAACATCAATCTACAAGGAGGAAGCTCGCTTTCTCTAGCAAGCGGTATGAGTATTTCTGGAGGTAACATAACTTTAGGTGGGTCTACGATTTCAGCTAATAATGGTTCGCTCACTCTAAATTCCACAGGCAGTATCACCGCAAGTAATTCGCTGACTTCAGTGACAACGGCTAGTTTGACTGCAAGCTCGGGAATCTCCCTTGCCGGTCTTTCGGCAAATGGAACAGTGGGTCTGAACTCAGGCACCGGCACCACAACCATTTCCGGAGCTTTATCTACAACCAATAACGCTTTGACTATCACGGCCAGTGATTTAAGTTTAACGGGATCGATAAATACGGGCACCAGCGCAACCACCATCAATGTATCGAACAGTGGAAGTTTAGGATTGGGGTTTACTTCCGGGTTTGCCGGAATGAATATCAGCAATGCTGAACTGGCTCTGATCACCGGCGATCTCAATCTGATCAATGGCAGCATAACCCTTGCATCTGGAACTTCATTAAACCTTGTTGGAAAACTGACCATCGGGCAAAGTGGAGGGACCATAACAGGACAAGGGGCTATGACTTTGTCTGGCACAACAGGACTGGTCATCAGTACCAGCACCATTACATCTGCCGGGGACATTACATTAGCCGCAGCCACCGGCAACATCACGACGGCTGGGGCGATAACGCTTGAATCCACCGGCGCTATAATCCTCAATAATAATTTCATAGCATCGGGTGCAATTGTCCTTAAATCGAATGGGCTGACAATTGGAGGCTCGACATTAAGTAGCGGAACCGCATCGACAACAATTCAAACAAATCTGGCTAATGCCACCATCGGTTTAGGGGCTTCCAACTGCGGCAGCACTTGTGGTTTGAGTTTAACTTCCACCGAGTTGGGAAAAATTATAGCCGGAAACCTGATCGTTGGTGATAACACCAATGGCAATATCACGGTAGAGGGAATCGCTTCAACGGATACGGATCAGTTCGCATCAGTGACTTTAAATGCAACATCCTCTGGGTCATCGGTTATTTTTGAAAATTCCGATTCTACTTTTCAAGCCCTAACCGTAAATGCAGGAGATGGGATTACGCTTTCATCTAACCTGACTACCAATGGCACAACAAGCTTGGATGCAGATTCTGATGCGAGTGGAACCGGAAGCTTTACTCTCGCGGCAGGCCAAACCCTAAACACAACCAGCAACTCTTTGTCCATCACTGCAAATGATGTGGCGTTGGGTGCAAGCAGTTTGATCTCATCAGGGACGGCGGGCACAACACTACTGGCAGCTAAATCGGGTAGAACCATTGGCTTGGGTTCAGGCGCAGGTGATTTTTCGTTGTCCAATTCTGAACTGGGGTTGTTTACTGCCGCAAGTTTGACCATCGGTAACAGCTCTAATGGAAACATTACGGTGGGTGGTTTGACATCGGCTACGACCCCATTGATCTTGAACGCAACCAGTACAGGTAGTGCGGTTAACTTTGCGACTACTGCTTCATCAGGGCTGGGCAACTTAACCATCAACGCAGGAACCGGAGGAGTCGATTTTAGTGTTGGTGTCGCCACAACCGGGTCTCTGACCGTAAACTCTGACGCAGCCATTGCAGGCACTGGCATATTAACGGTCACAGGTACGGCGAGCTTCAACACAACAGGGACCAGCAACGCAACGGTCGTTAGTAACAGTGATTTAACATTGGGAAATTCCACAATAGGCGGCGATCTTACTGTGACAGTGAATGGTGGCAAATCACTGAATGTTAGTGGAAACGTTACCACCTCGGGAAATATAATTGCAAAGGCAGAGAGTAGCGGGGGTGCAATAACAATGGCAACAAGAGGCTCTTTCAACGCAGGAACAGGGACTATTAACTTGTCAGCGGATCAAGACATTACTCTTGGTTTGCTCACCACCTCAAGTTCCGTTACTTTGAATTCAACAACCGGTGGCGTTCGTGATGCCGACTCAACTTCTTTGGATATCAGAGCAAGTTCCCTGATAGCCGACCTGATAACAGGATTTGGAACATCGGACAACGCTATTGAAACAAACATTGCATCGGTGGATATTGATAATACTGGTTTGGGAGATATCAATATTTTTGAATTAGACGAAATAAATATAACTAATATTAACCATACTGGAACTGGGAATATTGCCGTTTCTTTTATAGGAGCCGCCACCAATCAACAAAACGCAACCGCATTTTTAGGTTCGGTTTTATTCAGTCGGCGCGACACGGGAAACCTACCGGTTGGGGATAAAATATTAAGTCAGCGAGCTGACGAAACAACGGGGCAATTATTTCCTCAACTAGAAATTTCCCAGTCAAGGTATTTCGACCTTGATCCAACAAGAACTAATAGAAGTAAACTTCCTTCTCTTGATTTGTTTAGCGAAGTAAAAAGTTTGGTAGAGATTGATGAAGAAACAGCGGTCTATTTTGATGGTCTGGAAAACCTTGGAAATGTCTGGGAAGGTACTGGGATTGAAAACAGCCAGATAGCCGAGAGAAAAAGGTCATCTAGAAGAGTTCTTTCCAGACGACCTAAAACAACTTTCGAAAAAGAACAGGTGGCTGAGATTTCTTTTAGAAAGTCAGCACAGAAATCTTCAACCTATTTTGAGGATACTTCTGGAAGAAAAAGAGCCTCTTATCAATCTTCACCCGAAACTCCTAAGAGGTCTCCCAAACCTCTGTTCAGTTTGAGCCAGGTAGACTCTTTCAGCTTCGCTCCCTGATCTCTATTTCAATGCGTGTTCGTGATTGGCCAAATAATCGGCATCAATAATTGAGATTTTTCCGTGCTGCTGGTTTTCTGTAAACTCTTTATTGATACTGTCATATTGTTTTCCCGTTTCAGGATGGCTGATCAATTCAAGCAACCGAGTTTCAACCGGATCTCGCTTTAGAAGTTTTAGCGTGGCTTCATCGGGTTTTAAATTTGGTTCCAGATTTTCCAGGGCAACCAAAGGCTCCTCACCATCGGCCATGCGCTGTTGGATCGTCTCCTCAATCTCGGCTTTCCTTTTCATATGCGGTTTGTGGGGATAGTCGGCTTGCGAAAATATCATAAAATCGAGATTCAGCCAGTAATTATTGACAAAATCATCGAAGTCTACTTCAACTCCACTACTCAAATGGATATCTCTCGACTGATCCGGTTTCTCCCGGATGAGACTGTTATAAACCTGAATAATATTGTGAACGGAATCGTACAAAACAGTCCAATGATAACTGTTGCCAGTTTCATGAGTGCGGAAGGAATCCATTACTTTAACAAGAGTTACCAAAGCGTAATGCATATCCTCCATTTTTAAAAATGCGGACGACCAGGGAAACCGTTTACGGTACCACTGATCAACATCTGCCGGATACTCCTGCCGGTTGCTGTCTGTTGGAGGACGATGATCGTTATCGACAAAATTGAGAATATCATCGATCTCTTTATAGGCCAGGTCTAATCCCGCCCGAATAACGGTGTATGGAAACAGTTTTCTTTGGTATTCCATATAGCTTTTCAAGTCTGGCAGCTTGTCTTCCAACGCATGGGTATGGTCTCGTTGACCGATATCTTTAGAAAAAATTAGCATAGGTATTTTGAATTAAATTATTTAGAAGGGTCGAACCGCTGGGAGAACATTTTCATTATATTCATTTTTTCTTCATCACTCATAGATTCAATCGATTTTCGGATTTCCTGCATTTGGTCGGGAGTCATTTTTCCCATGGCTTCTTTTGCAGCGTCCTGGAATCCTTCCATATTTCCCGCTGCACCTTTTACCCACGAGAAGTCATCGGCAGAAGAAGGGTTGGGTGATTTGAAGTCGATCTTTTCCCGAGAACGAAACTCAACATGATTGCCAATGATTTTTCCGAAAATCTGCTGTTCCTGCAAATTATCTAAAACATCCGACAAATTTGTATCGTGTTTTTTGCAGGCATCGTAAACCGGCTTGAACGGAAGCCGAACAACTTTTTCGGGGAACCCGTTTTTATTAATAGAATGCTTGATACTCTCTTCTGCTTGATTAGGTTCAGTCATGTTTCAATAGATTTTTAACGTCTCAGATAATTAAGGATTAATACCTATTGTAGTATAATCTGCCTAACGGGATGAAATATTAATTTCCCAAGAATCCATTTGAGAAACAAGTCGAAAATGCCTGCAAGTAAAAAGAGCGTTAAATCAGTGCCAAAAAAACCAGAAACTGTCCTACGAATTGCTCTGGCGCAAATGAATTCGATGGTCGGCGATTTTGATTACAATGCCAACAAAATAAAAAGCCATTTAAAACAAGCACGAAAAATGGGTGCCGATGTGATTCTTTTCCCAGAATTAGCGGTCACTGGCTACCCACCTGAAGACTTGTTGCTGAAAGAAAGTTTCTTAAAACAAAGTCACAAGTCCCTGGAGAAAATTGTATCTCATACCCGAGGGCTGACAGCCATTGTCGGCTTTGCGGAAAAGCACGGCAACGCCATTTATAATTCTGCGGCCCTGCTTTGCGATGGCAAACATGTCGGCACTTGCCGCAAAATGCTTCTTCCAAATTACGGTGTGTTCGATGAAAAAAGATATTTCCAGGAAGGCAGTACTCCCGTCCGGTTTGCATTAAAAGGAGCAACACTGGGTATTACGATTTGTGAAGATATCTGGGAGGAATCGGGACCGGGAAAAACTCTTTGCAGTAAAGGCAGAGTAGACCTGCTGTTGAATATTTCTTCTTCCCCCTTCCACAAAGGCAAAGGCAAGGCGCGGAGAAAAATGATCCAGCAACGTGCACGCAGTTACCGCTCGCATATTGCTTATGTCAATCTGGTCGGCGGTCAGGATGAGTTGGTATTTGACGGGCAAAGCCTGATAGTGACACCCGATGGAAAAATCGTCACACAGGGAAATTCTTTCGCAGAAGAATTGATTTTTTCCGACATTACAGTCATTCCTAAACCAAAGAAAAAACCATCTTCTAAAATCAGATCTTACCGCGCACCGGCAGGGCTATCGAAACAGAAAAAATATCCTGCCCTCCCCTCTCATGTTTGCCGTGACAAAACAGAAGTGGAAGAAATTTTTTCAGCACTGGTTTTAGGCACTCGTGACTATATTTCCAAGAATGGATTTTCCAAAGTGGTGCTAGGGCTGAGCGGCGGCATCGATTCAGCATTGACTGCAGTCATTGCTGCACAAGCGTTAGGCCCAGAAAACGTGGTCGGGGTATTGATGCCCTCACCCTACTCTTCTGAAGGCAGTGTGCAGGATTCTCTTGATCTAGCCAAAAATATAAACATTGCTACTATGACGCTTCCCATAGAAAAAGCCATGAAGGCATATGATCACATCCTTGCAAAACCATTTAAAGGAACGGATTCTGGATTGGCAGAAGAAAACCTGCAAGCAAGAATACGCGGCAACCTGCTCATGGCACTTTCCAATAAAATGGGATGGATGGTTATGGCGACGGGAAATAAAAGTGAATTCAGTGTGGGGTATTGCACTCTTTATGGCGATATGGCCGGAGGATTCGCCGTTATCAAAGACGTGCCAAAAATTTGGGTCTATAAAATTTCGCGTTGGCTCAATGACGAAAAAGAAATCATCCCCGAGTCCATCATCACGAAAGAACCCTCGGCAGAACTACGGCCCGATCAGAGAGATACCGATTCGTTGCCTGCCTACGATTTACTGGACCCGGTCTTGTTAAAATATATTGAAGAAGATAAATCGGTCGAAGAGATAAAAATTTCCGGTCTGTCGACAGCAGATATCAAGCGAGTCGCAAAATTGGTGGATGCCAGTGAATACAAACGTCGGCAAGGCCCTCCGGGCGTTAAAATCACACCGAAAGCCTTCGGCAAGGACAGGCGTTTGCCCATTACTACTCGCTTTAAGAGCTAACTTGCAAGGATGAAATTAACTCACCCTCCTCTGCATATATTATTTATGCAATTCTTCTATATGCTTTCTCTTTAAGGCGTAAATCTATATGATCTATTTTTTTTCCGAACGGATACTCAAGTAGTTTTTGGATTTTGATTAAAGTAATAAGAAAGCCCATTATTAAAGTGATGGAGAAAACTCCATAGAGCCCAAACATTGCAAACTGAGGTGTTAAGAGTAGCTCTCCCAACACCAAAGCCCAGTCAATGAAAAGCCTTAGACTTCTTGGCGTACGATGCTCTTTAATCGCAAGTAATTTTTCAAAACTGGAATACATTTGTTCGAGCCAGTTTAAAAGGCAGGCAAGTTCCGGTTCGCCAATTTTCTCTGTTTTTCTAAAACTTTCAATTATCAAACTGAGCTCATTAAAAAAGTTATCAATTTCAAGAAGTTTGTTTTTGGCTTCTTCACCAACCACCTTCTCATGCATGAGGAATCTCAATTTTTCAAAAAACTCTCTCAATTCATGCTGTAGTTTTTCTTGATCTTGTCCTGTTAAATGTCTTTTCCCTGTTTGCCAGTAGCTCATGGCCACAGACCACAAAATAGCCAATTCATCTATTGCCTGAAAACGTCTTAAATTGGCGGTGTTGATGGTAATTGCAAATACAAAAAACAAACCACCAAAAAATATTAAATCAATCCCCTCCAATGCTCTTTTGAAATCATATTCTAAACACAGGAATGTTAAAAAACCGGCAAGCGGCGGGAGAATTAAAATTCGAAATAGAAAAAACAGGTTTGAATTCATCATTCCACCATGTTCTCCTGCTTATGAAGGGATACAATTATTTTATGTCACTTGGTGTGGATTGGCAAGGTACGGGGAATATTTCCACCCGTTAAGGCCTAGAAGATAATAATTTTTAAGCAGTCGAGAATGGTTGGGTCCTTTACTCCTTTATTTGCATTTTGTTTGCCAGCATTGCCTCGCCCGTTAGGGGGTGGTAGAATCCGAGCATATTTTCGAAATAAATTATTTCCATTTTTGGATACAGGAGGTTTTATGAAAAAAATTGGTGTCGTTCTTTCAGGGTGTGGTGTGTATGACGGATCGGAGATTCATGAGGCGGTCATCACTCTTTTAGCCATCGATCGTGCTGGTGCCAAGGCGGTATGCATGGCCCCTGATATCGATCAAGTGCATGTGATCAATCATCACAATGGGCAGGAAATGCCAACGGAAAAACGTAACGTGTTGGTGGAGTCGGCGCGCATTGCCCGTGGAGAAATCCGCGATATTAATGCGATCAAAGCCGATGATATTGATGCATTGGTGCTGCCCGGGGGGTTCGGTGCAGTCAAGAACCTCTCAAATTTTGCAGAAATGGGCGATGAATGCGATGTGAACCCCGAAGTCATGAGGCTAGTGAAAGAGTTTGCTGCCAAGAAAAAACCACAAGCGGCTTTATGCATCGCTCCGGCTATGCTGGCAAAAATCTACCAAAGCGAAACGGCCAAACCCACTTTGACGATTGGTAACGATAAAGAAGGCATTGGCATGATTGAAGCTATGGGGAGCCACCATCAGGAATGTGCTGCGACTGATTTCGTTTTTGACGAAGAAAATAATATTGTTTCAACCCCCGCCTATATGGTGGGCCAAAGTATTTCTGAAGTGGCGGAGGGGATCGAAAAAACCATCAATAAGCTGGTCAGCATGATTTAAATTTCCTCATCTTGCCCAGATTTTGCTGTTTCTGCAAATGGGGCGGTTTTTCGCCCCGCTTCCCCCTCTAAAAACCCTCTTTTCCTCTTATAATTAAAGGATTTCCGCCATTTTCCCGTAAAGAAAGATTGGACCCTTGTATATAATATTGTAACGATATGGTTTTTCAGCCCACATATTGAATAAAACAAATGAGCGAATTTAAGAAAAAATTACTGATCACAGGGGGTGCCGGTTTTATTGGTAGTAATTTTATTAACTACATCCACCGCTGTTACCCTGATTACAAAATTTTGCTCCTCGATGCGCTGACATACGCTGGCAATCTCGATAATATTTCTCCTGCTTTAAAATCCAATTGCCATTTTGAATTTTTCCACGGCAACATCACCCATCCTGACCTTGTCGGTAAACTGGTTGCCAGGCGGATATTGTCGTTCACTTTGCCGCAGAGTCGCATGTGACTCGATCTATTTATGATAACGCCATCTTTTTCGAGACCGATGTCATCGGCACCCAGGTGGTTGCAAACGCAGCGGTGAATAATCCTGTAGAATTGTTTGTGCATATTTCATCCTCGGAGGTTTATGGAACGGCTTTAGCCGATCCGATGGATGAAGAGCATCCGTTGAATCCGATGAGCCCCTACGCAGCGGCGAAAGCCGGTGCCGACCGATTGATTTATTCCTATATTAAAACGTACGACTTGCCAGCGGTGATTGTTCGACCTTTTAACAACTACGGTCCCTGTCAACATCTGGAAAAGGCTATCCCTAATTTTATTGTCAGTGCTTTGCAGGATAAACCACTCACTATTCATGGTGATGGCAACAGCTCGCGCGACTGGTTATTTGTCGAAGATACTTGTCGGGCATTGGATAAGATTCTACATGTAGACAGGAAAAAGGTTATAGGCCAGACAATAAATCTAGGAACAGGCAGCGATACCTGCGTGCTTGATATCGGATGCAAAGTTTTAGAAAAACTGGGAAAGCCGGAAAGTATGCTCAATCACATCAAAGATCGTCCCGGCCAAGTTTCGCGTCATATTTCCTCGACAGATAAATCCCGGGAATTACTTGGTTGGCAGGCAGAAATAAGTTTGGATGCGGGATTGGAAAAAACCATTGAGTTTTACAAAAACAATCGCCAATGGTGGGAACGATTTGTCTGGATGAAAGAACTTTGGGGCTCTTAACCTCGGGAGTTAAATCTATGCGCGTGACTATTCTTCAGCCCTCCTATTTACCCTGGCTGGGATTTTTCGAGCAAATGCACCGCTCGGATCAATTCGTTTTATACGATGATGTGCAATTCACCCGAAGGGATTGGAGAAACAGAAACCGGATTCGGGTTCTGGAGGGTTCACTCTGGTTGACGGTACCGGTAATTCAAAAGAATAAATATGAGCAAAGTCTTCTTGAAACAAAAATCGATAATTCCACTTCATGGAAACGAAAACATTTGGAAACCATTCGATGCCATTATTCCAAGACACCTTTTTTCGACTTGCACTTCCCATGGTGCGAGAAAGTATTTAACAGGGAATGGGATTTTTTATTAGACCTTTCGCTGGAGACCATCCAATATTTAAAAGAGCAGTTAAAAATAAATACCCCTCTTCTTCGTTCTTCTGAATTGGGCGTGCCTGGCAACAATACCGAAAGATTGATTTCAATTTGCAAACAACTTGGCGCAACGCAATATCTGAGCGGAGAATCGGCTAGAAACTACATTTCGGAGAAAGATTTTTCCGACCAGGGCATTGAATTGGAGTATCAGGAGTATCAGCACCCGGAGTACCCACAACGCTACGAAGGATTTGTTCCATTCTTATCAACGATAGATTTACTGTTTAACTGCGGCGACAAAAGCATGGAATTTCTAAAACAAACGGATTGCGCTTAAAAGTTTTATTATTATGGATTTCAAATTTATTCAAAAAATTCTACCGCGTTTGTATTCGCTTCTGCCTTTTTACTTCGCGCCGCGAAGTTCTCTGCCACCGATTCAAGCATTTTTTGAAGTGACCTATCGTTGCAACCTTCGTTGCGATATGTGCCACTATCTCGAAATAATCGATGACACTGAAACCAACAAAACTTATAAAAATGAACCTTCTGCAGATGAAGTCAAAAAGGCCATTACAAAACTTCCGCGTTTTTCATTGATCACGTTTACAGGTGGCGAAGCGTTTATGAAAAGTGATTTCATGGAAATTCTTGAATTCGCTGTCACGAATCATAAGGTGCATATCATCACAAACGGAACTACCTTGAGCGAAAAAGTGGTAGAAGACTTGATGAATTTACGGCTCAAGTCGGTTTGGGGCTGTGGATTATTTTACATGGGAGTTTCTATTGAAGGCGGAGAAGAGCTTCACGATACCATCACCACGATTCCCGGCTCTTTTAAGAAAACCACGCAAGGACTTGAAAGACTGATTGCGCGCAAACAAGAATTGAAATCGAAGTTTCCACTCATTCATCTCACTTGTGTGATCAATCTGGGAAATGTAATGGACCTTGTTCCGCTATATGAGTATGCGAATAAGCTTGGAGTGAATGTTTGTAATTTTGTGGTGAGCAGTCCAGCGACCTACTGGCATGGAAAAGATTATGATCAGGACCACCATCTGGATCGCCCAACGGTACCGGTCGAAGAAATTGAACCAGAAAAATTGAGCCGCCAATTATCACAACTTGAAACAATCAGTCAGGGCTTTAAAACTAAACTAAGATTTTCGCCGAACTATATACGGTAGAAGAAATTGTCCGTTACTACTCCAATAAAAGCTCCTAC
>JAESTE010000028.1 GCA_016763735.1 Nitrospinaceae bacterium
ATTTATGAATTCCAAACTATGGTTTGCCTTTTGACCGGTATGGAAATTGCCAATGCCTCCATGTATGACGGTGCATCTGCACTTGCCGAAGCAGTGATTATGGCAAACCGGATCAATCGCCGAAGTGAATTTCTAGTGTCACGCGCTATCCACCCTGAATACCGCAGTGTCGTTAATACTTACATCAAGGGCAGCAAATTTGACTTAAAGGAAATTCCATACACAGAGACAGGTGGCACTGATCTGGAGTTTATCTCGAAAAACCTGACAGAAAACACGGCAGCAGTCGTTCTTCAATCGCCTAACTTTTTTGGAACAGTTGAGGAATATGCTACGCTCGCTGAGACACTCTCGAAAAATGGAACCTTGCTAATTGTAGCGGTAGCGGAAGCATTGTCTTTGGGTATATTAAAACCACCGGGACTACGCGGAGCGGATATTGTGGTGGGGGAAGGGCAATCGTTCGGACTGCCAATGTCATTTGGAGGTCCCTATGTAGGTTTTTTCGCCACGCGCGAAAAATATCTCCGACAAATGCCGGGCAGACTCGCTGGAGAAACTCAGGATCGGAATGGCAAACGCGCTTATGTGCTCACCTTGTCTACCCGCGAACAACATATCCGCCGCGAACGAGCAACCTCCAATATCTGCACCAATCAAGGGCTTTGCGCGCTGGCCGCCACCATTTTTCTGTCGACTCTCGGCAAACAAGGTTTGCGCGAAATGGCGGTTCTCAACGTTAGAAAAGCGCATTATCTCAAAAACCGATTGGCCCATATTCCTGGATTCGAAATAAAATTTGGAACTAACACTTTCAACGAATTTGTTCTCGAATGTCCGCGACCCGTCGAAGAAGTGCTGCAGAAATTGAAACAGGATCACATCATTGGAGGCTATCCCTTGGAGCAACATTATCCAGAATTGAAAAACAGCCTCTTGCTTTGCGCAACAGAATTAAACAGTCAGGAAGAAATGGATCGGCTGGCAGACAAGCTGGAAGAAATGTAATTTTTCTTACTTGCTGGATAATTGTTCAACCAACTCTTCAGCAGGATAAGTCAAGATCTCTGCAAGGGTAGGGTGATAATGCGGAATGTTCATCAGGTCATTTACTGTGCCGCGAAAATGCATGAGAGTGATGATCTCGTGAATCAACTCTCCTGCTTCCGGCCCTACGATATGCCCCCCCAAGACCTCACCGCTCACAGGATCGCATAAAATTTTCACATGCCCGTGGGTTTCCCCAAGGCACATGGATTTCCCGTGATCGCTGAAAGGATGCGATGCTACAAGATAATCAATGTTTTCCGCCTTGCATTCTTTTTCGCTCAAACCCACACTGGCCACCGCCGGGTCGGTGAAAACAACCGATGCTTTTAAGCGGTCATCCACTTCTTTCGAAGTTTCAGGGTGGCAGGCGTTGAACCCGGCTGTTTCCCCTTGCTGAATGGCAATATGGACCACCTCGTGGATTCCATTGACATCGCCTACGGCAAAAATATTTTTCTGGTTGGTGCGCATTTCGCAATCGACCGTGACGCGGCCTTTATTTGTCTCGACCCCTGCGGCTGGCAGGTTGAGTCCATCAATGTTCGGCCTTCGCCCTAAAGCCTGAAGAATAGTTTCTGCTTCCACACGTTTTTCTTTTCCCTCGTGTTCGAAATAGATCGCAGAGCGGCCATTTTCTTTGGTGGCTTTTATAATTTTTGTTCCTGTAAAAAGATCCATTCCCTCTTCGCGAAAACGATCTTCAACCGGACGCGCTAAATCCTCATCGCCTTGCGATAAGATATGACCGCTTCTTTGTAGTAAAGTAACTTTTGTTCCTATGCGTAGAAAAAACTGCGCCAGCTCCACCGCAACAGCGCCAGCACCTAAAATGATGATCGACTCAGGGGCCTCCCGCATTGTCAAAGCATCATCGCTGGTGATAAATCCGGTTTCTTTTAATCCGGGTATGGGGTAATCGGCAATCACAGAACCTGTAGCAATAATAAATGATTTGGCCTTAAGTTTAGATGTTCCCACCTGCACTTCGTTGGGGGATATAAACTCGGCTTCTTCTTCGATGAGAGTAAAGCGAGGGTCGTTCAATTGTTCGATACGGTAATCGGCAAATTCCCCAATCAACCGGTTTTTGCGATCGTTAATAGCGGCGAGATCGGCGCCGGTTTCAACAGGTAGCAAGCCGAACTCTTTGGCGCGACGCATTAAAGAAATGATATCGGATGAACGGAGAATGGTTTTGGTAGGCATGCATCCGCGCAAAATGCAAAGTCCGCCCAATGGGCCAGGATCTACAATAGCTACCCGAGCGCCGAGGGATTGGGCTGAGGATGCGGCGGCGTACCCTGCCGAACCACCGCCAAGTATTACGACATCATATTCCAAAGAAGGAGGTCTTTCTTAAATTAATAGATAACTATTTCTAGAAGCGCAAAGACTATAGTGTTGCAGAACCCGCCCAGACCTATCGGCCCGAGGGGACTACCCCTCGAGGGTTTGGCAGTCTTCTGGTGTTAAGTCAAACTCCTTGCCGCATTCCTGCATCAGGTCACGGGCATTATTTTCCATGAAATCTTCGCCGGTTTCCTTAAAAATATCTGCCGCTTTGGCAAGGTGGTGAATCGTTTCCTTGCCCCTCTTGAGGCCATAATGAAGCATGGCAATATTGCTGTGCGCCCGTCCGAAATCCGGGTTGATGCGAATGGCTTCTTTATAATGTTTGAATGCTTCTTCCATCTCGCCGATGAGGTTGCTCACCACTGCCAGACTGTAATGTACCATCGGCGCCTCCGGTTTCAAACGAAGAGCTTCCCGAAAAGATTTTGAAGCTTCCAGATTCATGCGAAGCTTGCCATAGCGAATAGCAATATTGAAATGTGCCAGAAAATGATCCGGGTCGAGTTCAATGGCTTTTCTATAAGATTCAAATGTTCTGCGGTCATCTCCCAGTTTGCTAAAAGCTAGCCCGTCGTTAAAATATTCTTCCGCAGTTTTTTCTGCCTGTTGTTCCGATGACATAATATTCCTCTAATCTTCTAATTAAATAAGGGTTCACGACAAAATTGTAAATGGATAAGCATCTATGCTACCTTATTGAACCCTAACATTGCAACCGGGCTAAATTTGGATGAAATAGGTTGAGGCTTCAACTGGCAAAAAAGGGCCATTGCCCTTCCTGGTTGAGGCTTTCAATAATGCCCTTTACTACTCGAACAAACAGAAAATTATTATGGCAATAGAACCTGGAACAGAAGAAGAACGGCTCATGTTGGGTCGATGGATTAAAAGTGGACAAAAACTCATTGTAGGTACTTCGTGCCTGGGAGATTCCTATCTCGATTCCAATATCAAAAGAGACGAAGAAGTACAAAAAAAGTCAGAAGAATATGTTGCCTTCGACCATAAAGTAGGCGAAGAACTGTCTCACCTGAAAGGCAAGTTTCGCTGGGACCTTGAAAAATATTATCGCGACCGATACGGTCCTTACCTCCCTGAGGATTAACCTTCATGTCTAAAGTCAAGCTATCAGAAGTTTCAGACGCACCGGAAGAGGGAAAAGGTAAGCAAATTAACCTCAGACACCCTTATACAGAAATCGACTATATCTTGGGCTTGTTCCAAGTCGAGGGAAAATATTATTGCATCACTGACCTATGCAAGAGTTGCGAGGGTAGCTTGTCAAAAGGGGTGCTCCGAGGCATGTTTGCCTTCTGCACCAAAGAGGAATGCGCCTGGAATATTAGAAAAGGTTTTTGCAAATGGAACCGATCTGAAACCACACCCATTTATAAAGTCGCCCTCGAAGAAGACGGTCTTTATATAGAAATTTAATCGCAAAGACACAGAGGTTGTTGCCGGGTGTATAATTTCATCTCAACAGGAGGTGAAATATGAGTCTGGATTTAAAAAGAAAAGTTGTAACCGTCCGCCCCGAAGAAACCATCACCACAAAACAAAACCTGCCTTATTACGTTGGCATTTCACAAGAGACCGCAGGCGCAAAAGGATTATCCATGAATCTGGTGGTGATCCCACCTGGCGGCTCACCGAAAGCGCATTACCATAAAGATTTTGAAACAGCGATTTACCTTCTGAAAGGAAGGGTGGAAACAAGGTTCGGAGAAAACCTGAAGGAGTCCACCATCAATGAGGAAGGCGATTTTATCTACATCCCGCCCGGTGTCCCCCATAAGCCGATTAACCTGAGCGAAACCGAACCCGCGCTGGCTATCGTTTCCCGCAACGACCCCAACGAGCACGAAAATGTGGTTACTTATGACCAACCATTTTAACCACGGGTAGACACAGATGGACACAGATAAACATATCGATGATGAGCTAACAGAGGATGAAACCAAGGAAGTCTATGCTAAGTATGGGTTGACAGCTTATATGTCTCAGTTGTTTGAGAGAGAGTTGGGGACATTTCTAGTTCATATTATCCAATCGCAAAATTTATCATGGCCATTGGAAAAGCTGACGGCTCTTTTTGAACATATTCCGCAAAAAACATTGGGACATTTGTTAAATGAGTTAAAAAAGAAAATCCAGTTAGATCCCGAAATCGAGCAAACACTAATAGATGCGGTTAGTAAAAGAAATTATTTGGTGCATCGTTTCTATTATGACAACGCTTATAAATTTGTATCAAAAAAGGGTCAAAAGGAAATGATAAGTGAGTTAGACACTATGATAGAGCTTTTTAATAAAGCCGCAGAATTTTCGTTTAACTCGGCAAAAGAAACTCGTAAGCTAATTGGATACAATGAAAATGAAATTGATTCCCTAACCGATCAAATTATGAAGAGAGAGATTAAAAATTTTTCAGAAACTGGTAACGTTAGCCCCGGTTTTTAATTTTAGAGGAAATACTTTGCAAGCCAACCCCCTCAATCCCCCTTGTCAGGGGGAGGTTTTTTATTTTCAGCAACACCTTCTTGTTCATATGCCTAGTGGGATGGTATCGCTTTAAGGGCCCTGACCTATTACCCGCCCACGTAGTGGGCTAGACCATGCCGATGGCGGGTTGTTGCATTTGGCGGCGTTGGCCTTCGGTCATTTCCAGTTGTGGCAGGTTGTTCGATCCGTATTTGTCGATGTAGAGGAAGATGTATTCGCGGACACAGGTTCTTAAGTCCCACTTCGTATTGTGGTTTTGCTCGAACTCATCGAAAACGTCAAGAGCATCTTGAATGGTGAGTCCTTCTTTGGTGGTGAAATAATAGTCTAACGCTAAATCCCACTCCGGATTTTTGTGATAGGTCAGTCCGTATTTTTCCGGTTCAAAGGCTATCGGACTGTATTTCCCCAACACAAAAGTCATGAAGCCAAGGGAATGGATATGGGCGCTGTTCTTTTCGACAAAGGCTTTGCTGTCGTCTGCTTCTTCACTGGTCTCGCCGGGAAAACCAAAGAAGCCCATCAAATGATTCCAAATCCCCGCATCAGAAGACATGCGTAAATTGGTTTCAATGGCATCGAGCTTGGTTGCCTTGTCCATTAGTTTTAATACGCGCTGGTTGCCAGACTCGTAACCAAAGTGGAGGTATTTGCAACCCGACTCCGCCGCATCTTTCCATACCTGTTCTTCGAGCAAAGATTCTTCAAACCGCATATGCGTCGTCCATGCGATATCGAGCTTGTCGTCAATCAGGCGGCGCGATAATTTTTGGAACAAAGCCGGTGGATAAGATTCATCTGTGAAATGAAAAAACCGCGTGCCGTATTTTTCTTTGAGAAAACTGATTTCTTCAACAATATGGTCCACTTGTTTGGTGCGGAACCCTTCGACATAACCCTGAAAATGGTCGCAGAAGGTGCACTTTCCCCAATAACAACCACGGGTCGCGAGATACGGCAGAATAAGCTGAGGAACAAAATATTTTTCGAGTGGCAGACCATCAAAATCGGGTGGCGGTAATTCTGCAAGAGATTCTGCAAAAACTTCTTTGTTAACGTGAACGCCATCTTCGTCTTTATAAATTAAATTAGGTAAAGACGAAAAGTCGTCCCCATTTTTAACCGCTTCGGTCAATTTAAGATAGGCAGATTCCCCTTCATAAACGATAGCGCTGTCGAACAATTCCCATAAATTCTCCATTCCCGGAAGCATGTCGCGGATACGGGTGATGATGTTGCCCCCCAATGTGATATGGGTTGCGGGGAATTCTTCTTTGATCATTTTACAGAAGGTGAATGTCGGGATCAGCTGTTTCTGCTGAACAACCGAGATGCCGACCATTACCGGTCGGTCACGCTCCATCACTGGGCGGATCAGCATGGCGTAAACATCGCGATAAATATTGATCTGATCGTCATCAAGAGATTCAATGATCTCACTCGACATAAACGGTTTGTAAATGATGTCGGTTTCGATTGGCGGGAAACAAATTTGTGCGGGGTAATAACCCAGAGAGATCAATGTCATCGTTTGGTGCAGACAGTTTGTAGCCCATTCCAACTGATCGATGTCATAGAAAGCCTGACTGCGCAAAATTTTCTTGGCGCGTTCAACATCGTTTGAATATTGTTCAAATAGTTCAGACGTGCAGGTCAGCAATTTACCCAGTAACTCCTGCTCTTCTTCATCGAGCTCGCGCTTTTCTTTGACCTCTTTAAGGTGTTGCCTTTCGTGGGCGATGCGTTGGGCGACATGTTCCAAAAAACGCCGACTGAAAAACAGATCATACATTTCCACATTGACATCCATTTGCACGACTTCGTGTCCCGCAGGGCGCAACACCGAAGCCAGAGAAGGCAGGCTCAAGTAAGGCTCTGAGGGTAACCAGTCGGGTGGAAATAGAAGTAAGTTTTTCATATCAGTTTTATTGGATCTTAATTTTTTCTACCATTAAAAACAAAATAGCATATTACATAAAGCTGTAACCCCCTCAATCCCCCTTGTCAGGGGGAGGTTTTGATTCCCGGGAGATTAAGCATTTCCTCTGCAGAGCCCTAGGCCCGGCAAAGGACTTTTTCTTCTTCTTCAGCAGGCGGTTGTTTGCCGTTCAATGCTTCTTTGCCAAATTTATCTATATAGAGCAGAAAATGTTCGCGTGGCAACGTGCCCCAGAGTTTTAATGACTGAAAATACTCTTCCGCCATACGGATGCAGGTATCGTTCATCTCTACTGCTTCCTGTCGCGACATTCCTTCTTTAGCTACAAAGTCCAGGTTCATGGCGATGTTTCTTTCCGGGTCTTCAATTATTTTTTCGATGGAAAACTTTTCCGGAAACTGGTAGCAACTCGAATCGCGATTCAATAGAAACACGCCTGGACCAAAAGAATGGATCGATTGCAGGTTGTCCCTTAAAAAATCGATGGTCTCCTGAGCTTCCGGTCGCGTTTCGGTTGGGAATCCGAAAAATAAAAACGAGTGGTTCCAGATTCCAGCATTATGACTTTTCATCAGAACATCGCGTTCCACTTCCTGGGTTGTGCCCTTGTCGATGAGGGCCAACACCCTGTCGTTGGCACTTTCCAATCCAAACATGAGGAAGAGGAATCCCGCCTTTTTCATTTTGCCAAACAACTCTTCGTCCATCACTTTTTCAAATTTCAATAAAGCCAGTGAGCATATTTCGACTCCGCGCTCGATCATTTCTTCCGACACGTCATTTAAGGAGTGTGGGGACACCGCTTCATCAGAAAAGGTGAAATATTTCGTATTGTATTTTTTCATCAATCTTTCTAACTCATCCACCATTGCCTGGGTTTTTTGTTTTCCGTAACGATGACCATAAACAAAACTATGTGTGCAAAAAGTGCATTTGCCCCAATAACAGCCTCGGCTTTGCAGTACAGGTAAAATGGGATAAGGAGAAAGATATTTATCCATCGGCAGGCCGTCAAAATTGGGATTGGGTAATTCCTCGAATCTCAGTTCGACCCTTTCCTTGTTGTGCACTACTTCTCTGCCATCAAGATGCAATAGATTGGGAACCGTAGAAAGAGAATCGCCTGCCTTCAAAGCCGAAAGCAAACGGTGCATGGGTTCCTCCCCCTCGAAGGTGACAACACTGTGGCAAAAATCGTCAAAAAATTCCGGGTGACCGATCAACTGGCCGGCGTTGACACTGAAAATAGGACCGCCCAACGTTATGTGTAGATGAGGATATTTTTCTTTGATCATTCTCGCCAGTGTGAGGCCGGGGATGATTTGCGAAATACCAACAATGGAAATGCCGACCACATCATATTCCTGCCAGTTTTCTGTAGACAGTAGAACGTTTTCATACAAATTGATGAAAGGGTTGGTGGCAGTATCACGGGTGGTTTCGTGTGCTTTGCGGGTCGATTCTTCGGCGCGAGTGCCGCTTTCAAAAGTGGACATGCTTAATATTGCAGGCGCATGCGCATCAGAAACCAGTTTCAAAGCCGACTTGATGACCATGTCAGCCTGCTGGTATGCGCCGAAATCGAAAAAGCGTTCCGGCGTTCGCATCACCGACTTGGCTTCTTCCACGCCGTTAATGATGCGGTCTGAAAATTTGAGTCCCATCGATAAAACATCCAGATGCGACTTTTCCTTGATCGAAAGCGAACTCTGGGCTTTCAAAGATTGTTGTCGTTGCTTCAGCAAGTCCTCTGTCTGACGCAACAAGGGAGCGGATAAAAAATGGTCGTAAGACTCAATGTTGAAATCCCTTTGAGATACCTGCCACCCCTTATCCTGCAAAAAAGCAGTTAAGTAGGGGGTGCTCAAATAAGGCTGAGTCGGGTACCACTGGGCTGGAAAAATCAATAATGTTTTCATGGTGTTACAATAATACCATTTTCCCCCTTAGCGAGGAAAACAAAGTTAGCGAAACGACAGCCCCTTAGCAGGGAGACCTTTGTTTAAGTCAGAAAAACGAAAAAGCGCGATGTTTCGCCCTTCGACAAGTTCAGGGTGACAGGCTCAACATGACAAAAACGAGGCTTTTCAGTGTGTCATCATGAGTTCATCGAAGGATCTCGGGGTTATGCAAAGGTCTTGTTTTAACGGGGAGGCGGTTTTTTTTATCAGCTAATTTACAGTTAAAGGCTTGCCGATAATAGTCCGTTTTGGGGGAATAGACCTTATTGGCCCCACGCCGAGTGGCGGTTCGTGGCTTAGGGCTTGACAATAGCGGCTCTCGGTGAAATAATCCAGCCTACTATCCCGCATTTTCCTCCACTAGACGGATGACTTAATGATTGATTTAGTGGAGTGAGGCGGGTTTTTCGTATTTTAAGAAGGAAAGATTCATGAAAAGAACATTTCAACCCAGCAATATCAAGAGAAAACGCGTACACGGTTTCCGAAAACGAAGTGCTACTGTTGGTGGCAGACGTATTTTGGCCAATCGAAGACGAAAAGGAAGAAAAAGCCTTTCTGCCTGAAAAAATGGGTGACTACTCGTTTACTAAACTCGAAAGGCTTACCAAAAGACCTGAGTTCCAAAAAGTTCTTGCCGAAGGGGAAAAGAAACGCATAGGAAGACTATGCACCGTTTTTTCACTTCCAAATGGCTTGAATAGAAAAAGGCTGGGGATCATTGCATCGAAAAAAGTTGGCAATGCCGTAGCACGGAACCGGGTTAAAAGAGCCATTCGCGAAACATTTAGACAGATAAAACATGGCATGACTCCGGCAGTGGACATCGTTGTGATTTCCGGAAAAGAAATGGTTGCCGAGTCTTATAAGGTTATAGACGAAAAGCTTTCGAATGCCCTTCTGGCTATCAAGTGATTCCCCGATTTCAAATTTTCCCAGTCCGAAATAGGCCCTCAATGTTGAACCAGCTTTTTCTTAAATTTGTCCGTGGGTATCAGCGGTGGATATCGCCTCTTTATATGCCGACCTGCCGTTTTTATCCCAGTTGTTCAGAGTATGCGGCGCAGGCTCTTCAGCGTTACTCTCTGATAAAAGCCGGTGGCTTGGTTAGTTTACGAATTTTGAAATGCCACCCCTTTCATGAAGGTGGGGCAGACCCGTTAAAATAAAGCCGTTGGCTTTTTGCGAATACATTTTTTTAAAGAGCATAAATACCTAGTTTAATTTTATTAGTTAAGTGGAGATTTGGTTTGGAAAAAAGATTATTACTCGCCTTTGTACTATCATTGGCGGTTTTTATTGGTTGGGGTGCTTTCATGGCAAAATTCCAGCCCCCACCTGTTGAGCAAATAGATGAACAACCTCAGGTTCCGGTAACAGCGCAGAGCCCTGCAGTGCCAGGTTCTGCTACAAGCTCGCGCCCGCAATCGGGTTCATCACAGCCGATGGCCGCGCCGGTTGTTGTTAATCCCTTTCCGGGGGAAGAAAAAGAAGTTCAGGTCGATGTGGGCAAAACCCATTACGTTTTTAGCAATAGGGGCGGTGTGTTGAAACAAGTTTTCCTACCGCGTTTTAGAAATGATGATGGCGATATCATCAACCTTATTAGCAATCCGGATAACTTGACGTCTGCTTTATCTCTCAAGTCAGACGATGCGGAAATCACTTCCATTCTACAAAACGCTTACTACGAACCTTCGACCACTTCTATTGTTCTGGGAGAATCGAACCCCGAGGCTGATCTAACCTTCACGCTCAAGCATGAGTCTGGACTGGAAGTGCTTCGGGAATATAAATTTCGTTACAATGATTATGCGGTGGAAATAAAAACACGCATTACAGCTTTACCGCTGGCCGCCAAAAACCTGCAATACCAGATTGTTCTGGGGCCAGAAATGGGCGGAAAAATATCTTCGCAAACCGATTACATTGTTTTTTCCGGTGCGACCGTTTTTGTAAATAATGAACGCATTGAGCATCCGCTGGAAGATTTGACCGCACCTGCTTATCACCGAGGAGATTTAAAATGGGTGGCTTTCCAGAATAAATATTTTGGTTCGGCTCTTGTTCCGGTGCAAGGAACCAAGGCAGGGGTGGTATATAAAGAAAAAGACCATGTTTTTGTCGGGCTCGAATACGAATCCGTTCAATCAGCGGTCACCGCTTCGCATATTTTTTATGCTGGCACCAAAGAACTCGAAATTTTGGAAGAGAAGGGCAACCATCTGGTTCGCATGATCGACTACGGATGGTTTGGTAACAAGTTTGCCTTTCTTGTCAAACCTCTTTTGAAAGTGCTCGCCTTTTTCTATGGGGTCACGCAAAATTACGGCTGGTCGATTATCTTTCTGACCATTATCATCAAGGTATTGTTCTCTCCTCTGACGCATAAAAGTTTCAAGTCCATGAAGGGCATGACAAAGATTCAGCCTTATGTGAAAGTGATTCAAGAAAGAAATAAAGATGATCGCAAGCAAATGAACGAAGAGCTGCTGGAACCTTATAAGAAACATAAAGTGAATCCGGTGGGGGGCTGTTTGCCCATGCTTTTGCAGATTCCGGTTTTCATCGCTTTGTACCACGCTCTGTTTTTCTCAATTGAACTGCGTGGTGCGCCGTTCATAGGGTGGATCACCGATCTGTCTGTAGCCGACCCCTATTATGTAACGCCGGTGCTCATGGGCATCACCATGTTCCTGCAACAAAGGATGACCCCTTCGATTGGCGACCCCATGCAGCAAAAAATAATGATGTTTTTGCCTATCGTTTTTACATTCCTGTTTATTTCGTTTCCGGCAGGGCTGGTTATCTACTGGACCGTCAACAACATACTAACGATCTCGCACCAATACTACATCTATAAGGTTTTGGACTAGCCCTCTGGCGGGGGAGGCAATGGGTCTATGCCCAAATAGCTGACAATTATTGTTGTCCCTTTTACTATAGGTATTCCAACTCTCCTTCCCACGGGAGTGGGCGAAAACAAAAAAGCCCTTTCCCCCCATGGGGAAAGGGCTTTAATTTTTGCTATTGTCTGTTGTTTATATCAGGTTTTCTTCGATCGCCTTTTTAATCTCAGCTTTAGACTTAACACCCACCAATTGCTGTACAACCTGGCCATCTTTGATGAATAGGAGGGTTGGAATTCCGCGAATTCCGTAAGTGGTGGCCGTGTTCGGGTTATCGTCCACGTTCAGTTTGCCTACCAAAATCTGACCTTCAAATTCTCCGGCAAGCTCTTCAACGGTGGGTGTGAGCATTTTACAGGGCTGACACCATTCGGCCCAGAAATCGAGCATGACAGGTTTGTCTGACTTAAGCACTGTTTGATCAAATTCGGCATCAGAAACAACGACCACTGCTGACATAGATAACTCCTTAAATGAATGAAATAAAAACCCTGATTTAACCCGCAGGGAATTTTATATGATTAATTGAATCAATTGCGGTGCAGAAATTGCCATCCCAGAAAAATATATTCATACAAAATGCAAAAAGAGGATGTTTTCTGATATTATCATAATCCCCAAACAGCGGCAAGGCTTTAACCTTTACGTGAATGGGTGTATCTATATAAAACCAAATAATAAAACGGCTTGGAGTCCTAAACCCATGGTAGATGTTGTTAATTTTTTTGCTTACGACCAAATGATCAGTGACGAAGTATTTAAAGAAAAAGGCTTGGAATATATTTCCAAGACTTCTGTTAGCTTGTCTGGCTGGCAAATGGTGTTCAACAAAATCCCTAAAGACAACGGAGGGTTGGAAGGACTCGGTCTTGCTAATATCGAACCCACGGCCGACTCTTCTGGCATGATGCACGGGGAGATCTATGAAATGGATGAAAAATTCCTGCCACAGATTGACAAGTTATATGATCATCCCGTTGAATATCAACGCAAGGTCATGCGGTTCAATCGCCACGATTTTATTATGATGAATGGGTTTACATATGTGGCTAAGTTAGAAAAAATTAAAAAAGGACTCAAACCCAGTAAAGCCATGATGCAGGTATTCAGGAAAACTAAAAAATCATTCCCCATGCTTTATTTCGCACGACTGATGAACACCCGCACCGTCGATTGACTCTGCTTTAAAAACAGTCATGCAATCCTTCACGGCATTGGTGAGGCCACCGGGAACCCGCTTTCCGCAAGCTATTTCCGACCACCCGCAGAAAAAGGGGATCGACCAACCCAGAGCATTGATCCAGCACCAGAGTTATGTGGATGCGCTGAAACGGGCGGGGGGTAAAATCCTTTCCCTGCCTCCCGAAGACCTTCTTCCCGATTCCACTTTCGTTGTAGATACCGCTTTTATTTTTGACG
>JAESTE010000029.1 GCA_016763735.1 Nitrospinaceae bacterium
ATAAGCGCACTTGGCTATTCGCCATCAAGCCTATCATTAGAACCCGCGACACGCTCCCGGCATGATTGTTCAATCATCTCCCACGCTGTCGCCACTGCCATATTATCCTGCAGACATTGTTGATAGGCGGCCTCAGCCTCAGAAGTCCAAACCGCATTTGCACCGTCATCGATGCTCGCACAAGAACTGACCGCCATAGAAAGAGCGACAAGAAAGTAAGTCTTTAAAGCGTCAGTATTTATCATGATCACCTCGCAAATTTATCATTCAATACGGAAACCAAGAATAACATAATCAGAAAAATTATTACTCCGCCAATATTTTCAATCGTCTAAGGTTGTCCGTCATCAAAGAAGAAGAAGGCGCGGAGGTTTAGTAACGGAGTCTCTGTTTCATCGTCTTTCCTTCAAGGGTTATGATGAACCAACATTCTCCCTGAGAATCCCCCTCAGAAATTTTCATGATCACTAATTGGATACATTGTGGATTCTACCTTCACAAGCCCTACCTCATTCAAGCGCTCACAGATTTTTATTGTTCGACGGTGTAATGTCATTCTGTTCAAACCTCACGGTGGGATGTTCCTCGGCACTAGAATCCTGCTGGCATTGCCTGAAGCCATAAAAACCACGAATCCACCATTCTGGAGGATAGCCAATGACGCGTTTCCACCAGGCGATCTTAGCATACCGAGGCTCAAACCGACCGACTAAGGCGCGTCTATTGTCGATGAATACAACATCGCCACGACGCAATTTGATGCGAGCCGATTTTTCTTTCGTAGAATTGCTAATTGCATGCATCAATAAGGCGATAGCTTGCATCAAACTCAAATCAGAAGCAGGGTTGAGTTTGGACAGAATTATTCTGTTCGGATCCCACCTCATTCCCCAGTCTGCATTAAGTAATTCTTCCGTATCAATATTTTCTTTGTCGATAGGTTGGCCATCCAACCGTCTGATAATCGGCGCTTCGACAGAATCGCGCGCTACTTTTGGCTGTAAGCTATATTCCTCTCGTCTGCCGAATACAGAAAGAGGAGAAGTGGCGAGTAGAACCAAAGCACGCGCCGCCTGCTCTCGCCTGAGCTTAACTTTATCTTGTGAGTCACCTTCGAAGTCCGCGCCAAACTCTTTCAACGTATCAGGCATCACCTGAATAACATCACTCACACTGAGTATGCGAAAATCAAACTGACAAGGGTTTTCAATGCCCGCCAGCACCCGCACAGTTGGCATTTCGCCGTCGGACGAGGCATTTTGTGGCTGCGGCCAACGCATGTGCGGCCCTGATGAACGCATGCGTACCGCAATGTCATACTTATCCCAAAACGGAACGTGCTGGTAATCAAATCTTGTGTAGTGATCACGTTTCCAATAAAGCCCATTCGGTGCTTCATCTCGAAACTCAGCATCAAGAACATTGAGGCATATCCCGATTTTGATAGCGTTTCTAATAGTCCTGGCGCGTTGATAGTAGCTCGCTTCCTCTCCTAAGCCTTCTACATTTGGGCGCTCGGACCGAAACCATTTTGCGAGATAGAGAAACCAGTATTTTCGCTCAAGCAAGCCTCGCACTATAACAAATGGCAACCTGGTATCAGCCCCCATCATGCCGGTTAGAGCTGCAGATACTTTAGCTGGTAAAATCTCACTGCAATTGGAACCAGAACAGTCTATCGCTTCAACCGCAATGCGATTGCCATCACTCTTAATCCAATAATAATTATCTTGGAGGCTAGATTCTGCTTGTTCTGATTGGGGCCGCAACCTCCTTAAATTTACTATTAGTTCACCGATGAAGTAGTAACTGAATTTTGAAAACCTTGGGCGTAACAACATCAAAAGTCCGCCGACTAATAGCAGCGGCGTAAGTATAACAATTGGTTGCGCAAACCCTTTCAGTCCAGGGTATGCGGATATGATCTGGATGGATAATTCAAATCGCTGATCTAAGAAAAACAAAAATGCAGTAGTCGCGAAAAAAATTACGCTCAACCCACTCCACATTAGAAGGTCTTGTGAATTATTGACTTTGTCAGTCTCGCGATCCACCACAAGACGCGAAAATACTTTGTGAGCGAGAATTTTCAGTTTCCGTCGGTCACAGATACCTACCTTGATTTCCACGTCACTCTGCCCCCCAATGAAATCCCTTGTTCACTCGCTCGATAAGGAACCCCAGCCCCTAATAAACGATATGCACCAGCAAATAAACCAAGCTATAATACGCGTGTAACCCATTGATGTGCTTACTATTTCGTGAACCATTTCAAGTTTGAGTGTAAGAATCTATGAAGCGCTTCACCCACTTTTCCTCAAACATGGTAAGCCGGAGTTCATTCGATCAGATAACGGCCCGGAATTTATCGAAAAGGATTTGCGCAGATGGCTCAGTCGTCTCGCGTGAAAACACTATTTATCGAAGCTGGTGGTCCCTGGGAAAATGGGTTCTGCGATAGCTTCAACTCGAATCTACGAGATGAACTCTTGGTCCACGAATTGTTTAACACCATGAAGGAGGCAAAGACGCGAATCGAATAGTGGAGAACTTACGACAATACGTTTTGGCCGCATTCATCGCTAAGCTATTGTCCGCCTGCGCCGGAAATATCTTGCCAAGAACCTATTGTTCACCTTACCCTGAAATGATTGCGGCGTGAACAATGTCGCGTTAACTGCCGAGACTAACAATTGCCTCAGGACGCCTCCAACAGGCAGGCCATTAGCTGTCTCCTCCTACCGCTTTTAAAACTACAGACCTCGTGCAGTTAGTGCCGATAGTGCAATTAGGTCGGGTTTTTGGGCTAACTGCGCTTTCTGCGCTAACTGCAAAGGGTTTCTAATCTCTACTAGACACGTGCTGTGTAGTCATTGCCAGCTTCGCCGACTTTCTATTGCCTCAACAAAACCCTCTTCGCCACCCTCCAAAGTCGATGATTGATCTCGAAATCTTTTGTCTGGCGACCCTTAGTGACACCCTCGCGCGATGGGTCTGGCTTAAACCATTGGCGCCCGGCTAACTCAGCAAATGCTGCATCAACATCCTTTGCATAACGTAAGCTCGGCAGTCGCCAATATCGACGAACGTCGCTCGCGTTGAGTCTTTTAAGGCTCTGCCCCTTTTCCAATATAGCCTTGGCCAGCGTCGCTGCGTTGCGCTCAACTTTAGGGAGGCTAGCATCGCCATAGACGCGATCCGCCATTTTCGAAAAGGGGCTGTCGTAGATAAGTAAAATTATTTAGGATGGTTTATGGGTTTAAAGCGTTGCAGATTAAGGGATAGCGTTCAGCGGAAGTTGTTGGAATTTTTTGTGGCCGAAGTGACGGCGCGCACAGCGGCTGATTTGATGGACATTCAGGTTAATACGGCGGCGCTATTTTACCGCAAAATTCGTCTGATTATTGCTGAACAACTGGAAGCAGAGGCATCAGATTTTTCTGGTGAAATCGAATTGGATGAAAGCTATTTTGGAGGCATTCGCAAGGGTAAACGCGGACGTGGCGCTGCCGGAAAAGTCCCTGTGTTTGGCATCCTTAAACGTGGTGGTAAAGTTTACACACAAATTATAAAGCGTGCTGATACGGCAACGTTATTGCCCATTATTCGGCGCAAAGTAAGGCCTGACAGTATTATTTATACAGATGGTTGGAAAGGCTATAATGCTTTGCGCGTGTCTGAATTTAAACATTATAGGATTAATCATTCCAAATTATTTGCCCAGGGTCGCAACCATATTAATGGTATTGAAAACTACTGGAATCAGGCCAAGCGCATATTAAGAAAGTACAACGGCATTCCTGAAAAGAAATTTTATTGGTTCTTGAAAGAAACAGAGTTTAGGTTTAACTATGGGTCACATAAAGAGCAGCTAAAAACGCTCAAATTATGGTGCAATTTGTAAGTTATCTACGACAGCCCCTAAATTAATGCGCTCCATTCTTGGGACGGAGCGCTAAGAATTACTCGTTTTCTTCTAAACCCTCTTCCTCTTCTTTATCTTCGGGCGCGGTCGCGTCCTCATCCCATTCATAAATATGCTGGACCGTACAACGAAGGGGAAACGCGCTGTCCTCAATAATGATCGTATCACCGCTTCGAATACAGCCTCCGCTAAAACGACTGTCGATGCCAATACTCAACGCGGACCGAAGAGCGCTGTAACGACACCCCCCAAGCAGCTCGACATAGTACCAGTGATTAACGCTCTGCTTGAGTAGAATAACGTCATCAAGTCTATCAACGGTTTTCCAGCCATTAATATTGCGGCCGAAACAGATGCGATCGACTTCTTCGCCGATACGGTAATCTACCGCATCTTCTTCCTCACCGGCACTCGGGGTGGCGACGCCCGCTAGGCCAATTGCCCCGATCACCGCCAGAAATATATGTCGCTTCAT
>JAESTE010000030.1 GCA_016763735.1 Nitrospinaceae bacterium
AAATATGGCGGCGTAAGCGCCACCCGCCGAAAGGTAATCCAGTGCGGTGACATTGCGGTGGCTGACGGGGGCAACCGGATCAGCCATCGGTTTTGAGGCCTTGGATCAGCGGGGTCAGCAGGGCGTTGATTTGATCATCCGCTTTCCACACCAGCGCAATTTCTAAAACATGGATGCGTTTGCGGTATTTGGGGCTCAAACGCACATGGTCCTTGGCGGTGGTGAACACCGGGGTGTCGATCGCGTCGGCCAGAATGGTTAACAATTCAGCATCCGTATAGGGATGATGGTCATCGAACGAATGGCAGCCCACCAGCTTGCAGCCGATTTCCTCTAAGGTCTTGAAAAATTTCTCAGGGCGCCCGATCCCGGCAAAGGCAACGACCTTTTCTCCGCGCAAATCTTGGACGTTGCCAACAGCTTCTAATTTGCCCCGGATGACGTCGAGTTTCTTGAAACCCAAACGCTGCACCCGGCCCCACACGTCGGCTTCATCTGCGCCCAACAAAACAACCGCGTCGGCGCGCGCTAAACCCGTCGCTATGGATTCGTGTAACGGCCCGGCGGGCATCACGCGGGCATTGCCAAAACCGTAGCTGCCATCAACCACCAGCAAGGACAAATCTTTCTCAACACTGGGATTTTGAAAGCCATCATCCATGACGATGATTTGAGCGCCAGCCTGTACCGCGGCCTCGGTTCCTTGACGGCGGTCCTTGGCGACCCATGTGGGGGCGGCTTCGGCCAGCAGGAGTGGTTCATCACCGACCTGAATGCTGGTGTGATTTTGCACATCAACCTGCACCGGGCCCAGTTCGGATCCGCCATAGCCGCGGCTCACCACATGCACGTCAACGCCAAGTGCCTTAAGGCGGGCGATGATGTCGAGGACGACGGGGGTTTTCCCGGCACCACCGACAACCAAATTGCCGATGCAAATCACCGGAACCGGGGCGCGCCAAGGGGCGACCGCCTTGCGGCGCATGTTTGCGATGCTCGCCACCACGCAGCCCAAGGGGCGTAAAATGGTGGGTAAAATTCCGTCGGTTTTGCGGTCCCAAAAATCAGGTGCGCGCATTTTTATCTCCGCTTTCAGCATCTATCAAATAAGGGGCTAGGCAATCCATCACCCGGTCTAGTACATGGGCTTCGGATTGGGCCATATTCAAGGCCGCATGGGCGGCGTTGTGACGGGCTTTATCGTCGTTCAAAAGGGTCTTAATCGTTTCGCCCAAATCTTGTTCGTTTAGGACGCGAAATGCGCCACCTGATCCGGCTAATTTATAAGAGCTGTCTTCGAAGTTACTCATATCTGGTCCGAAAATAAGGGCGCACGACAACTGTGCCGGCTCGATCGGGTTTTGTCCGCCCACGCCCACCATCGACTTGCCGATGAAGACCAGTTGGCACAGGCGATAAAACAAGCCCAGCTCGCCCAGGGTGTCGGCGATGTAAATGTCGGTGTCCGGGGCGATGGCCTCAGCGGCAGAACGGCGTGCCACGTTGAGGCCCATTTGACGTAACTCATCGGCCACCGCCTCACCGCGTTCCGGGTGACGCGGCACGATGATGCTCAGCAAACCGGGCAGTTTGGTTTTTAGGTGCATGTGAACGCGACCGCATATGGCTTCTTCACCGGCGTGGGTCGACGTTGCAAGCCAGCGCGGGCGCTGGCCCACTTGAGTTTGCAGCGTTTGCAAATCGAGTGCGTTGACCGGAAGGGGACCGCCCGCAAATTTCAGGTTTCCCGGCAAGGTAATGTTTTTTGCGCCTAAGGTACGGAAGCGTTCGCCGTCCCGCTCACTTTGTGCCAACACCAAAACGAACGCAGACAAAATGCGTTTGATCATGGCGTGGTTTTTCAGCCAGCCATCATAAGATGCTGCGGAAACGCGGCCGTTAAGTACCACCATGGGCACGGCACTGGCACGAGTTTCGATCACCAAATTGGGCCAGAACTCGCTTTCCACCCACAGCGCCAAATCGGGTTTCCAGTGCTCTAAAAAACGCCGCACATAAGAGACCCGGTCCACCGGAACATACTGGTGAAGCGCGCCTTCGGGCAGACGTTCGGCCATCAAGCGGGCCGAGGTCACGGTACCGGTGGTGACCAGCACCGACCAGTCGCCATGGTCTGTGCGCAAACGATCGATCAAGGGCAAGATGGAGAGGGATTCACCAACGCTGGCGGCATGCATCCACACCAATTTACCATCGGGGCGTGGCAGTGAAGCTTGGCCCAAGCGTTCATTAAAGCGGGCTGGGTCTTCCTTGCCACGTTTCAAGCGGCGGTTCAAATAAAGCCGGATCAGCGATCCACCCAAGGTGGTGGCCATGCGATAAAGCGCAAGCTTCATGAGCTCGCCTCTTTATCTTCTAAAAGTACCGCGGGTTCAGGGGTGGCGAAGCCAAACTCCTGATCCAGTTCACGGGTCATGGCGTTGAGTTGGTCTTCGACCTCTTGGCGCAGGGCTTCGAACGTTTCGCCATTGGCTTTGCGCGGCACATCAATGGCCGGGGCAAGCCACACCACACCGCGCCCAAACGGTTTGGGGATCTGCCATTGTAAGCGCCTACAATGCCGGCATACTTACCAAAACCAAGTACTCTGAAACCATTAAGGCCAGTCAAACACTCGTAGTCAATCATTTGAATGTTATTTTCTAAAATAGTTTGCAAGAGCCTTTTGTTGTATGGCTGCTCTTTGATAGTATGGGAAAAGAAGAGATATTTTTTTCCAGCATTTAAATCTTCAACCGGTACTTCTTTTACACCCATTAAAATATCGCAATTGCTCAGATCTTCCTGGAGTTTTATACCAAAAACTTCATATTCTTTATCGGAATAACATCTGAATTCACACGGCTGTACATATATTTCTAACCCGGAATATTTATTCAAAAGATCCTTGCACTGCTGCGGTATCAAGGGAACTCTCTTATCCGGAGGTAGTTTACCTTCTCTTATAATACCTAATTTTATATTGCTCATGCCCCAAAATTAGCAAAATGACTCAAAGTGAACAGCCAAACGGTTAATGAATGAACATTTTAACAATAATCTCGTATCTTTGTGTTAGACCTGTTAATTGATATATAATCTCAATTGGTTTTAGCAAACCATGGGGCTGACTGGAATTGACAGCAAGAGGGTTTATATGTCAGCATGCCGAGCGTTGTGAATATGGCTCGTAAATCTCAATTCTCATGCCTTCAAACGGCAACACCAACTATGCGTTAGCTGCTTAATCTTAGAGATTAAGTGCTGACTACTTCCCGGGAGAGTATTCTCAACACTTTTCCG
>JAESTE010000031.1 GCA_016763735.1 Nitrospinaceae bacterium
CACGCGCTGTGAGCGGTGAAGGTCATTGTCTGCACATCCCTTTTTACAGCTCGCCTTATGCAGTTCGCGCGCTGGATCATAGTTTACCCTTTGAAACATAATGTGTTTCTGGGAACCGTGGCCAAAAATCCGTCTGAAGTGGAAATTATTATGACAGAAAAAAAGAATATCAACAAAGATGACGACTTTACACTCCGTCCAGGAAAACCCGGTTATAAAGTATCAGGCTCATACCTATCCCGCATTAAAAATGCCATGGGACAGGCCGGATTTTCATTCCCTCTGAATTTGACGAAAGGTGCCGGTAATTTTACCGGAGCCCGGTCAGGAAGAGGCTTTAGCAGCTTTAGCAGCTTTGGCTTTTTTGCCTCGTTTCGGAGTTTTCTTGGCTTTTGTTGTAGGTCGAACAGGCTTGAGCTCTTTAAGTCTTGCAGCCTTACCACGCAGTTCTCTCAGGTAATACAGCTTGGCCTGGCGGATTTTTGCGCGTTTGACAACCTCAATTTTTTCTACTCTGGGAGAATGAAACGGAAAAATACGCTCGACACCGATGCCGAATGAAATTTTCCTTACAGTCAGAGTTTTTCGTGCGCCACCACCTCGCATCTTAATGACCACACCTTCGATCATCTGAATACGTTCTTTTTCACCCTCAACAATGCGCATATGCACTTTGACGGTGTCACCGATATGAACATCTGTGACTTCTTTTTTCATTTCCTTAGCTTCAACTTGATCTACTAAATTCATTTACCTCTCTCCTAGGATTGTGCTCAATTATCTTTATTGAAAAACTTTTCATTAATCTACCGGTGTTTCCCGGTGGCCCAACAAACGATCAAGAATGATCGCAATGGCACCGCGAACTGGCAGATGATTGAATCCGTTAACGCCTTCAATCGGCAACAAGGCATGATCTGCATTTTGAACCAGATTTTTTTCCAATCCCCACCCCGTACCAAAAACCAGCAGAGTCGGATCTCCCTGTTTCAATTCATTTTTTAACGCCGTATAGCCAATACTTTTGGGTGCTTCTTTTGCTCCTGTCACAACAATGCGGGGTTCCTTGCCACTTTGTTCGGTAATTTCTTTAACCGCAGCATCAAGGTTGGTTTTCACAACCGTTTTCAATAATGCTTCTTTGCGGGTTGGGTTGTATTCTGCGCCGTGGCCTTTCAACCAATGGCCTACCAACCGCTCCACCAACTCCTGCTGTGTTTTTAGTGGTGTGACAACGTAAAACGTTCCCACCCCATAAGTTCTGCAAACGCGCGATATATCGTGAACATCCAAAGTTGTTACGGATGAAACGACCACTTCCCCGGATTTGTTATAAACGGGAAAATGAACCAATGCCAAATGAATATTTGCTTTCGATACCTCTGTCAATGCCAACCTGCTTGCAAATTCTATTTTTTAATTCGACCGTTTAATTTTTTTTAACAGGTCGGGACGAACGCTTTCTGTTTTTTTCAATGCCTCTGCTTTTTGCCAGGCACTAATTTTTTTAGGATCACCGGAAACCAGAACATCTGGAACCTTGAATCCTTTATAATCTCTTGGCCGCGTGTACTGCGGGTATTCCAGCATTCCTTCAGAGAAAGACTCTTCAACAATAGATGCGGGATCTCCTAAAACACCCGGCATTAATCGGGACACCGCCTCAACCAGAACCATTGCAGGAAGTTCTCCACCGGTCAGAACATAATCGCCGATAGAAATTTCCTCATCGGCAAAATGCAATCGCACCCGCTCGTCAATGCCTTCGTAACGGCCACAAATCAGGATTAAACTTTCCTCTTGAGACAATTCGCTGGCCTTTTCCTGATCGAAAGGTCTGCCACCCGGCGAAAGCAAAATCGTTCTCGCTTTCGGCACCTCTTTCTTTATCGATTCCAGAGCCCGAACAATGGGTTCTACATTCATTACCATACCTACGCCGCCGCCGAAGGGCGCGTCATCCACCTTCCGGTGTTTGTTCAGCGTGTAATCGCGCAGGTCGTGAACCCGTATATCCAGCAAACCCTTTTCGCGGGCACGTTCAATAATGCTGTCGCCGAAAGGGGACTCAAACATCCCCGGGAAAATGCTGACAATGTCAAACCGGAGTGTCCTCAAACAATCCCTCAACACAATGAAATATAAGTTTACCTTGTTCCAAATCGATACTTTGCACCACCGAATCGATCATAGGAACCAGCCATTCTTTACCATCCCCACGCACCACATAAACATCGTTACTGCCAGTCGCTATGACATCTTCTACCACACCGTAATATTTTCCGGTATCGTCAAATGCTTTTAGCCCTTCAATTTCGAAGCGATAATATTCGCCCTCGGGCAACAACTCAAAATCTTCTCTGGCGACCAGAACTTCCTGGCCTGACAAACTTTGCGCGGCTTCGATGCTGTCGACACCCTCGAACTTAACAATAAAAGGCGACTTGGCACCACGAACAGACTTAATCTTGAATGTCGTTTCACCTAAACGAATCTGCTGATCGTTTTGTACGACAAGATCATCCTGATCATCAGGGTAAAATTTCAATTCCCCTTTTAAACCATGAGTACGGGTTACTCTACCTACCGGAATCCAGTCCATATTTATTCAAGAATTTCGAGCACAGCCCGTTGTTTCAACTTGGTCGCCGTTGCATTTAAGATAGTGCGGATCGCGTGGGCTGTCTTTCCCTGCTTACCAATCACTTTCCCAAGGTCTTCTTTAGCAACCTTCAACTCCAGGACCGTTGTCTTATCTCCTTTTACTTCCGTCACAGCCACTTCATCGGGTTTATCTACCAACGACTTCGCAATTATCAATATGAGATCCTTCATGTCACTCTCCTTATGCTTGCGGAAAAACGATCCAACTAAAGGGAGGAGCAGTTAAATCTAAAATATTTTTGCAAATTGCGGTCTAGCAGAACGGATGGAATTAAACTCCAACCCCAGCCTTTTTGAAAAGAGAACCAACAGTTTTGCTAGGCTTCGCACCTTTCTTAATCCATGCCATAGCCTTCTCTGCGTCCACCTTACAACCATTCTCTTCCACCATGGGATCATACGTTCCCAGAATTTCGAGAAAACGACCGTCTCTCGGCATTCTAGAATCTGCTGCCACAATTCGGTAAAAGGGTTTCTTTTTTGCTCCTCGTCGAGTTAACCTAATTACTACTGCCAATGTTTTCTCCTTCGTGAAAATCGGTCTTCCCGGAACAGGGCTTCCCTGAGCGGGGAAAGACTCTTGTAAAATAAAATTATTTCTTCGCTAGCGACCCATGAAGCCGCCGCCACCGCCACCCATGAGGCTGCCAAAGTTTAGCCCGCCGCCTCGTGAAACTTTTTTCATCATCTTTTGCATCTGCGCAAACTGTTTTAACAATTTATTGATATCATTCACCCGCGTTCCACTGCCCTGAGCAATCCTGCGCTTGCGACTCGCGTTGATAATATTATGTTTAGCCCTTTCTCTCGGCGTCATCGAATTGATGATCGCTTCGATCTGCACGAAAGCGTTGTTATCTACCTTGAGCCCTTTCAGTTTTCCAGCACCAGGTATCATGCCCATCAACTGCTCCATGGAACCCATCTTCTGAACTTGCTTTAACTGGTTGCGAAAATCTTCAAGAGTAAAAGAATTGGCCTTGAACTTTTTTTGTAGCTCTTCCTGTTCTTCCTTTTCAAAATTCTCTTCTGCCTTTTCGACCAGCGACATGACATCGCCCATACCGAGGATGCGGGAAACAATCCGATCCGGATGAAACGGTTCGAGAGCATCCAGTTTTTCTCCCATACCCACAAAACGAATGGGTTTACCGGTAACAGACTTAATAGAAAGCGCGGCACCGCCTCGGGCATCGCCATCCATTTTTGTCAACACCACGCCATCGATGCCAACCGCATCGTTAAACGTTTTTGCGATTTCTGCGGCCTGCTGACCCATCATTGCATCGGCAACAAACAACACTTCGTGAGGTTGCACCGTTTCCTTGATGCGCTTCAACTCGTCCATCAATTCTTCATCAACTTGCTGACGACCTGCAGTATCGATGATGACCACTTGGCTCATCTTGTTGATCGCTTCATCCAGCGCCTTTTTGCAGATAGCAATCGGGTCTTTTTCATCACCGCCGTCATAGACCGCAACACCAAGCTCGCGACCTAGAACATGCAACTGCTCGATTGCCGCCGGACGATAAACATCGGCAGGAACCAAAAGACAGTTTTTACCCTTTTCCTTAAACCGCTTCGCCAGCTTACCAACGGTAGTCGTTTTACCCGACCCTTGCAATCCGGCCATCAATATTATAGTCGGTGGTTTCGCAGCAAACTGTATATCCGTAAACGCATCACCAATTAAAATCGTTAATTCATCATTAACAATTTTAACCATCTGGAGACCGGGAGTAAGACTTTTCAATACCTCCTGACCTACGGCTTTTTCACGCACCGGGGCAAGAAAATCTTTTATCACCGGCAGACTGACATCAGCTTCGATCAACGCGACACGAATTTCGCGCAACGCTTCATCGACATCAGCCTCTTTTAATATGCCGCGGCCTTTTAATTTTTTGTAGATTCGCTCAAGGCGATCCGATAAATTTTCAAACATGAAATATCAGCTTAAACCCTTAAAAATTCAGGGGAATATTTGGCTTTATTGTAAATAAGTTAGTATATAATAACCCCCCGATGCTGGCAATATTTAAAATCGATTTACTGACTCCCACACCCCTTATCCTATGAAAAACAAAGCGATAGTGCTCCTAAGTGGCGGATTAGACTCCACCACCACATTGGCAATAGCACAAAAAGAAGGATTTGAGGTCTATGCCCTCAGTTTCGATTATGGACAAAGGCATAAGGTAGAGCTCGAGCGAGCCAGAGAAATTGCGCAAATATTCTCCGTTATTGATCATCAGATCATGACCATTGACCTGCGACAATTTGGCGGATCGGCGCTGACCGATTCTATCGACGTCCCAACGCATCGCGATGAAAAAGAAATGAGCGCAGAAATTCCCATCACCTACGTTCCTGCTCGCAATACTATTTTTCTTTCCTTCTGTCTCGCATACGCAGAAGTAAAAAACGCGAAGAATATTTTTCTGGGAGTCAACGCGGTAGACTATAGCGGTTATCCCGATTGTCGCCCCGAGTTCATCGCCGCATTTGAAACTCTGGCCAACCTCGCTACCAAAGCCGGAGTGGAAGGAAAAGAAAAACTAAAAATACACACCCCCCTAATCCAACTTACAAAAGCCGAGATCATACTTAAAGGGTTTGAATTAGGCGTTGACTATTCGCTGACCCACAGTTGTTATAATCCCGCAGAAAACGGGGCGGCCTGCGGCAGTTGCGACAGTTGCCTCTTGCGTTTGAAAGGGTTTAACGACGCAGGCTTTGAAGACCCGATTGAATATAGGGAATCAAGTTAACCACAGATGAGGAAACAGC
>JAESTE010000032.1 GCA_016763735.1 Nitrospinaceae bacterium
ACGTGCGGAGGTGTTATGCAAAGCTCTCGTCTATAGAAGTCCGGGAAAAAATTGACGTTGCAGTCGGGTATCCGGTCATTTTTTGCCGGAATTTCTGACGCAGACCCCTTTGCCTAAAATATATAAATCCCTTTATTTATATGGTCTTGCAGTAGTTTTGTGGCGTGGTTTTAGATTTGGCATGAGGATTGCTATATGTATAAATGAAGATTCGAACTGGCACTGCCACCTCCAACGGATTGGGTTCACCTCCAAGTGGTCCAATCCGTGGCGTGCCAACCTCGATGGCTAACAAGCTTTTTTCTCTCCGGCTCCCTTTTTAGGGAGCCCCCCTCCCCCCCTCTCCAGCGAGCCGCTGGACTCTACTAATCAATACCCATAAAGCGGAACTAATAACCTCAAGCCTTTTACTGTAAGTCGGGAAAAGCAAAGCCCAATAATAATTTTAAGTAGTCTCAATAATTATCAACAACTGTTCTACCTCTCGACCCCAGTTCCAGCTTTGGAGTTAAAATCAGGAAAAAAGAATATAATATGTAAAAATGAAGTCCGCTTCCGACCCAAAGAGGAAGTTCCGAAAAAAGAAAAACTAAGATAATATTTTGTACCCATATTGAGAATACTATGAACCGGAGAGAATTTCTTACAGCTGCAGGGAGCGCGGCATTTGGATTGGCTATGGTAAGTCCGCTTGCAAAGCTAGCTGTCGCTATGACTGCGAAACCTGATATAAAAGCCATTGCATTTGATGCGTTTCCAATCTTTGACCCAAGGCCAATTTTTGGACTGACAAAATCTTTGTTTCCGAAGCAGGGAGAAGTGCTTGGCAAACTCTGGTTTGCAAAGATATTCGGTTATACGTGGCTGCGCACAGCCGGAGATCAATACAAGAACTTTTATGCTGTAATAGAGGACGCACTTACATTTTCGGCAAATCACTTACAACTCAATCTGACATTTGAACAACAAAAGCAATTAATGAATATCTGGTTGAACCTGAAAATCTGGCCGGATGTTAAGCCTGCCTTGCAGTCTTTTAAGGATCAAAATATACGCCTCGGATTCCTCTCGAACATGACAGAGAAGATGCTTCGCATGAATGCTAAAAATTCAGGTATTGAAAATGTATTTGAGTTTTATCTGAGCACAGACCGTGTTGAAGCTTTTAAACCTGATCCTCGCGCCTATCAGATGGGTGTTGAAGCATTTGGATTGCCTAAAGAAAATATTGCCTTTGCCGCTTTCGCTGGATGGGATGCATCTGGTGCAACTTGGTTCGGCTATCCTACTATCTGGCTCAACAGGCTTGACCAACCAACAGAAAATCTAGACACAAATAGCATCATCATGGAAAAAAACATGGGAGGCTTAGTTGATTTCGTCGCACGGTCATAAAGGAAGAGGTAATAAAATATGATATTTAAGTATCATGAATTCGATTGTCCGCTTCTGGCCGATAGCAGAATAGTGCATATAATCTGCATTTAAGGATTGATTTCACTTTAGCTTGGTACGATATTACCGCCTCACTTAGGGAGAGAAAACGCGATGGTGGTTGCTACCGCCGCCACCGGGATGGGGGCCACCATTGAGGATGTGGATTTTGCCCTTCAGAAGAACTGAGGCTAGCCCGTGCAAACCGCTGGGCATGGGTTTGAAAGTTTTCCATTTATTCGTTGAGGGATTATAGCCTTCGTTCTCCACAAAAGTTCCTTCGCCTGACTCGCCGCCGAAAACATGAATCCATCCATTTAATAATTGCGAAGTGATGCCACTGCGCGCCGTGGGTAAGGGAGCATATTGCGTCCATTTTTTAGTTTTTGGATCGTAAGATTCATTGGAGTTGAGGTTGTTGTGGTAATTCACATCGATGCGTCCGCCAATGACGAATAGTTTGCCGTTAGCTTCTGTTGCGGTGAGATGGTCTCGGGCTGTGGGTAACGGCGCTAAAGTTTTCCAGGAGTCGGTTGCCGGGTCATACACTTCGTGGGCATCGGTGTTGACGAGATTAAATAGCTTTCGATGAGCCCCACCCACTAAATGAATTTTACCGTTGATGACGGCCGCCGCGTGCGCTCCTCTTGCAGTTGGCATGGGAGTTTTGTTGAACCATCTATGTAGATCGGGGTCGTATTCATAAGTGGTATTGACCGGCTTCCAGAATCCACTTTCGAATCCGCCAATGACATAAAGTTTTCCATTCGCCACCGCCGCTGTTGTGTGGTGCAACGCTTGCGGAAGGGGGACAGCCATACTCCAGTTGTTTAATATCGGATCCCAAACATCGATGCGAGTGGTAGCACCTTTAGGCGTGAATCCACCTAGCACGTATATTTTACCGTCGAGAAGGGCTGCTGAGTTTTCCGTTCGGGTGGTTGGCGTTACAGGCAGTTGCTTCCAACCTTCCTGTGCATTAGCAACCTGCATGGGACTGAAAATAAGGGAACCCAAGGTTCCCATAATCAGTAGGGCGGCGAGTTTGTTAATAGGTTGATATTTAGTCGCAAACTGCATGAGATTAATTGGAATTAAGATTTTTTCAAATCATCCTCACCCAGTCTGTCAAGGGAGAGGGTGTGTTCCTTTTCCCCTCGTGGGAGCACTCAGAGAGTGACAGGCTAGGATGAGGGGGATAATATTTTTCATCCACGCTTCCAAAACTTTTTTAACTAGGGTGAGACGCGGTTTTACCTTTTACGACCTGATCGAGTGTTACCAGTTGTTCAAGTAGCTCTGGGAGCAGATCGATTTGCAACATATTGGGTCCATCTGAGAGTGCTTTGCTTGGATCGGTATGGATTTCCATGAACACGGCATCGCAACCCACGGCTACAGCTCCGCGAGCCAGATCGGGGACCATCTCACTTTGGCCACCGCTTGTAGTGCCCTGTCCGCCGGGTTGTTGCAGGCTATGAGTTGCATCGAATATCACCGGGTAACCGTGCTCGCGCATCAGAACCAGAGATCGCATATCGACTACAAGGTAGTTGTAACCGAAGGTAGCTCCCCGCTCGGTGAGAAGGATATTGTTGTTACCGCTTTCCTCAAGTTTAACCACCACATTTTTCATATCCCACGGTGCGAGGAACTGGCCTTTTTTAACGTTGATGGGTTTACCCGTTTGTGCGGCCTTGACCAGCAAGTCGGTTTGACGACAAAGGAACGCAGGAATCTGCAAAATGTCGAGGACTTCTGCTGCCGGGTCAATTTCTTCTTCTTTATGAACGTCAGATAGAATCGGCAAGTCGAGCTCGGTTTTAATTTTTTGCAGTATTTTTAATCCGTCTTTCAGTCCCGGACCGCGAAATGATTTTATGGAGGTACGGTTGGCTTTGTCGTAAGAAGCTTTGAAGATGAACGGGACGTGCAAATCTTCTGTAATGCGTTTGAGTTTTTCAGCGATATCCATTGCAATCTTTTCAGACTCGATCACACAAGGTCCGGCGATGAGAGCCAGAGGATTTTGCCCCCCTATTGAAAGAGGGCCTACTGCAATGGAACGTGTTATTTTGGGATTCATTCCGGCCTCGGTGACAATGCCGCTTGAACTTCAGCAGAAATAGGAACCGGGTGAGGAACTTCGGTGCGGGCTGGCAAACCTTCTGGAGCCAGAAGACCGAGCATAATTTCTCTCACCTTTTCATTGCTGGAGGCTTTGTAGGGAGAAGCAAAACCATTTTCTGATAATTCTGTCAGGTTGATATCTGGGAAATCATTATTCAAAGTAAGAATGATCGGTATCTGGCGATATTTCTTTTTTATATTGAACAGATGTTTAATTTCGTTTTTATCTTTTCGTGGTGCAAACACAATGAGGTCGCAACGGATGAGATCGGGACGCTTGAAACAATCGTTGATGGCAATAAACGTCATAACGGTAATAATTTCTTCGCTGAGAAATTTTGCCATTTGTATGCGTTCACCGCGAATCGGGTCGACAATAAATACTGTTTTATAGCTCATCCATCTTTCCTTGAGTTTAGTAACACCCAGTTTAACATTTATTTTTCAGTAAAGCCTCTTTGATTTACGCTGGTTGATATGGAACAATGGTAGAAAAGTAAAACTTCTTTAGGAGGTTTTCTAACTATGTTGAATAAAAACTCCTTTTTCCTTTTAGCATTTTTCTGGTTTGCATCTCCCGTCCTTGCAGCGAATCAAATCGTTGTCGTCAAAATTTCCGGTGCTATAAACCCTGCTGTAGCAGAATTTGTCTCGCAGGAAATTCATCAGGCCAATGAGGAACAACAGGCACTGATCGTTCTTAACATGGATACGCCGGGCGGACTGGATACTTCGATGCGGCAGATCATCAAAAAAATTCAAAGCTCGCATGTGCCGGTAGCTTCCTATGTTTCACCCAGTGGGTCGCGAGCCGCTTCGGCGGGAACCTTCATTACTATTGCCTCGCATATTGCCGCGATGGCTCCGGGTACGAATATTGGAGCGGCGCATCCGGTAAATATAATGGGCGGTAATAATGAACAGGAAACGACTATGGAAAAGAAAGTGGTCAACGATGCGGCGGCCTATATACGTTCTCTAGCGCAACTTAGAAACCGAAACAGCCAATGGGCAGAGCTTGCCGTAGTGAAAAGCGTTTCCATTTCTGCTGAAGAAGCGATGCGGTTGAATGTGATCGATCTCATTGCCGGAAATGTGGAAGCCCTCGCGCTTGCGATTGGTGGTAGAGAGATTCAGACCGCATCAGGGCCGATGATATTGAAAACCGGTGGTCTGGAAATCGTGAATCACGAAATGGGTCCACGACTAAAAATGCTGGATATTATTTCTAATCCAAATGTGGCTTACGTTCTTATGATGATAGGAATGGTAGGTCTTTATTTTGAAATGTCCAATCCTGGATTGATCTTTCCAGGGGTGATCGGTGCTGTCAGTATGGTGCTATCTCTTTATGCCATGCAAACCCTTCCTATTAATTATGCGGGACTATTATTGGTTTTACTCGGAGCTCTATTTTTTATAGCGGAAATTGGAGTGATGAGTTATGGGCTCTTGTCGCTAGCGGGGGTGGTGTCGATGTTTTTAGGGTCAACGATGTTAATAGACAGTGAAGACCCGGCGATGCAGATTTCTCAAGGCATTCTTTATCCTACTTTGGGGCTGGCAATAGCTTTTTCTATTGGCATCCTTGTTTTTGCGACCCGGACCCGAAATTTGAAAAAACAGGGCGGAGCAGATGGGATGCTTGGCGAGATTGGAATTGTTAAGGAGACTTTGAATCCACATGGGCGCATTCACGTGCATGGAGAATTGTGGGAAGCGGAATGCGAAGGAAAGATAATGGAAGGCGAGCATGTTATTGTTGAATCGGTCGAAGGATTAAAAGTAAGAGTGAAAAAAAATTCTTTATAAATTTTTCTAAACATGAAAACGCGGATGACGATTTTTCAATCCATAGGGGTGATGGCGGTTCTGGTTCTCCTTTATGCGGTGTTGTTAGTCGGTTGTGAAAAGAAGATCATTTTTCATCCTGCCAAATTTCCTGAAGGTTATTGGGACCCGGACTCATTGGGTTTAAAAGTTCAGGACATTTTATTTCAGTCTGACGATGGAATAAATCTGCACGGCTGGTATGTTCCAACTTCGGGTGCCAGAGCGACTCTGTTATGGTTTCATGGCAATGCGGGTAACTTGAGTCACCGTCTCGACAATATTCAGCGATTGCTTCCTTTGAATCTCAATATTTTTATTTTCGATTACCGTGGCTACGGTAAAAGCGAAGGTGAGCCGGATGAAAAGGGGATATATAAAGATTCGCTGGCGGCTTACAATAAGGTTCTTGAATAGGAAGGGGTGTCGGTCGATTCGCTGTTTTTGTTCGGGCGTTCACTGGGGGGTATTTGCGCAGTGGAGACGGCTCTTAATAATTCGGCACGTGGATTGATCCTCGAATCGGTTTCCACCTCGGCATCAGATACGTCGAAGAAAATTATGCCATTGATTCCGCTGGGGTGGGCCATCCGCTCCAAGCTCGATGCTATTAACAAAGTGCCGGAACTCAAGCTTCCCAAACTATTTCTTCACGGCGATAGGGATGAAGTTGTTCCATTTGATCTGGGAAGAAAGCTTTATGAGGCGGCGGCGGAGCCTAAAAGTTTTTATACTATCCAAGGTGCGGGGCATAATGACACCTATATCATGGGCGGCCGCGATTACTATAATGCCCTTGACGGATTTATTACTGAAACGCTTAAAATTCCCATGACCTCGCAGAAAATTTAGGCTACATTGATTTCTTCAATTTAAAGCCAATTGTAATGAACGACTCCGCCGCAAGCGGACGGGGTATCCGGCAAAGATTTTTATTTAAAATGCGTGGCAAGCCACGGGGAATAAAACCCACTAGTGGGATTCAAATTTACATATCTTAAATATGATTCGACAGGACATTTTAAAAAATATCAAGCGAGTGGTTATAAAGATCGGCAGCAGTGTTATCTCTAACAGGGATAAGGGGCGATCTTCACTTGAGTGTGGCTTGAGTAAAGACTGGGTGAGGCATTACGCTCGTCAGATAAAGCTGATTCAAGATAAGGGATACGATGTGGTGTTGGTATCTTCCGGTGCGATCATGGCGGGTCGTGAAAGGTTGGGGCTGAGTCGAGCCGATCTTACAATCCCAGAAAAGCAGGCCTGCGCTGCAATCGGCCAGAGTTTTCTCATGCACACTTATGAAAAAGCTTTTGAAAAAAAAGATATAAAGGTTGCGCAGATTTTGTTGAGTCATGACGACCTGGGCAATCGCCGCCGTTACCTGAACGCAAAACATACTATAGAAGCTCTTTTAGAGCGCAATGTCATTCCCATTATCAATGAAAATGATTCTGTTACGGTTGAAGAGATCAAGATTGGGGATAATGACACGCTTTCCGCTACGGTTGCCTGTTTGGTTGATGCACAACTTTTGATTATTCTTTCAGATGTTGAGGGTCTGTTTAATCGGGACCCTTCTATAAAGAAAAAAGGTGAAAAGGCAGAGCTGATTTCACATGTTGCCCGTGTGAATGAAGAGATTGAGCGTATAGCGGGAAAGAGTAACAATCGGTTAACAGTAGGAGGGATGTTTACCAAGGTGGTTGCAGCAAAAAAGACAATGAGTTTTGGTATTCCCACTTTGGTTGTGAATGGACTGGATGAAAAAGTGTTGGAAAATATATTTTCCGGTAAGGATGTGGGCACTTTGTTCTGGTCGGGAAAAGGCAAGATTCGCGGCCGCAAGCACTGGATCGCCCACACCCTCAAGCCGGCAGGGACTCTTGTTGTCGATGCAGGGGCGAGAAAGGCTTTGGTAGAAAGAGGCAAGAGTTTGCTACCCGCCGGGTTGATAAAAATTAAAGGTGAGTTTGAATTTGGCAAAGCGGTCATGATTGTCGATGAGGAGGGCAAAGAAATCGGTCGTGGTCTCGTCAATTATAATTCCCGCGACTTGCTGCAAATTAAGGGAATGAAAACCCCGGCTATCAAAAAAATGATCGGTGAATCATTTTATGAAGAGGTGATTCACCGGGACGATTTGGTAATTTTTTAACCTCCTGATTAGTAAAGGTACTCTGTGATAAAATGGTGGGAAAAAGAACCGCTGCGTTTTGAATGCCAGCCCGACTGCTTTAAATGCTGCACAAAACCCGGCATTGTTCATTTTGATCGTGAGGATATAAGAAACGCTGCCGACTATCTGGGTGTCCTCCCTGCGGAATTTAAGAAAACCTTTCTCATCCGAGATGATGGGGAATGGCTCCTCGAAGTCGGAGAAGACGGCGCACCCTGTAGCTTTCTAACGGATAAAGGATGCGGTATTCACGAAGGGAAACCAAAACAATGTCAGTCTTACCCTTTCTGGCGTGAGAATATGGATTCCAAAAATATGTGGAAACTGATTGGCGGGTTTTGCCCGGGTATCGATATTGGACCCATGATAAAAATTGACACCATCAAATCCTTCCTCAAAAAATTCAGGCGCTAACCACTCGGCGTGGGGCCAATAGGTCAGGGCTTTTATGCCGATACCCTTGCCCGCAAGATTCTGGATATAAATTTTTAAAAAAGCCCATGTTTCATTTTTGCAAATAAAAACAATAGCCGGTATCTCTCTGTTTTTTATAGAGTTGAGGATTCGGCTCTTTGGCCCTCCGCCGAGTAGTTGACAAGGGGGGAAGGGGTGAGCATAATACCGGGCTGGCCTCATAGGTATAGATTTTTTTAATTTTTTTTGGAGTAATTCATGCCGGTTGTAGTGGTGGTAGGAATGCAGTGGGGAGATGAAGGCAAAGGCAAGATCATCGACTTGTTTGCCGAAAATGTGGATGTAGTGGCTCGTTATCAAGGAGGCCATAATGCGGGGCATACCATTTGTTTTGATGAAAAAGAATTTGTTTTGCACCTCATTCCCTCAGGAATTTTCCACGATGGCAAACTCTGCGTGATCGGTAATGGAGTTGTGGTTGACCCTGTGGCACTGGCAGATGAAATGCGGCAGTTGGAAGAGATTAATGTCGAGCTGGAAGGCAGACTGGTTATCAGTGATCGGGCGAATTTAATCATGCCTTACCACGGAGTTAGTGATCAGGGTCGCGAAAAAGGCAATGGGAAGTTTGAGAAGATCGGTACCACAGGGAGAGGTATTGGCCCTTCTTATGCGGATAAAATTGCACGCTCTGGCATTCGAACCTGCGATTTGAGGGATGAAAAATACCTTCACAGTCGCTTGGAAGCAAACTATGAAGAAAAAAGTCAGGTGCTTAAAAGCCTTTATGGGAAACAACTGCCGGGCTTCGATGGTCTTTTTGATGATCTGATGGTTTTTCGAGAGGTTATTCTTAAGTATCTTGTAGACACGAATGTATTGATGAATAACCTGATTTCACAAAATAAAAAAATTCTTTGCGAAGGTGCACAAGGCACCATGTTGGATGTCGACCATGGGACGTATCCGTTTGTTACATCTTCCAATTCATCGGCGGGAGGCGCGTGTACAGGGCTTGCTATACCCCCTACAAAAATAGATCGAGTTCTTGGGGTAGTTAAAGCATACACCACCCGAGTTGGTGAAGGGCCTTTCCCAACAGAATTATTTGATGATGACGGCAAACAACTGGGAAAAGTCGGGCATGAATTTGGTGCCACTACAGGAAGACAAAGACGTTGCGGCTGGTTCGACGCGGTAATCGCCCGATATGCTATCCAAATCAATGGAATCGACGCATTGATCCTGACAAAGATCGATGTGCTTGATGGATTCAAAACCATAAAA
>JAESTE010000033.1 GCA_016763735.1 Nitrospinaceae bacterium
AAAGGGGTTTATTATTTACAGGGACGTGGCAGATGGGAGTTTTCAGATGAAACCCGTCGTCGTTTACCGCGTTACAGGCAATTTGATCAAATGACGTTTAGCGATATCAATCAGGATCAATTTCTCGATCTATTTGCATGGTCTGGGCAATTGAGTCGGTTGTGGCTGAACCGTTTTGATTAGGCAGTGATTCGAATGAGCTTATTTTTTTAAGTCTTTAACTTGTTCAACGCATTTATTAGGAAATTATATGTCGAAATTTAAAAAACTGACCTTCCTCAAAGTTTTAACAACTGTGGCCTGGGCGGATGGTGAAGTGAGCCAGTCTGAACTTAATATTCTAAAATCATTTTACAGAAAATTTGATCTGGAGAAGCACGAACTGGACGAGCTGAAACCTTATCTGAATGCACCTGTTTCAAAAAAGGAAAAGGATTTGTTGTATCGGCAGATGATCGCCGAACTTTCTACCTCCTCTGAGAAAAAAGAAATCGTGGCCGCTTTGGAAAATATGGTGCAGGTGCATACAAGAATGAAAGGTGATGAAAGGCAGCTGGTCGATCAGTTTTCGGAATGGCTGGAAAAAACTTCTTTCACCAAGAGATCATTTGGGCGAATCCGAAACTTGTTCCAGAAAACCATCTTTGAGCATGCCCGTGATCCGAATCCGGACATGGAAAAATATTTCAAAAGGCGGGTGCTGAAAAAAATTGAGTTGAAAAGTGCACATTCAGGAATTGCATCACAGCTTCCTGAAGATAAACTGTATTTTCTTTGTCTGGTGGGATCCTTAATGGCCTCCATCGCTCATGTAGATAATCACTTCGATCCGGCAGAAAAAAAAGCTCTGAAAGCTTGTCTTGCAGACCAATTTTCACTTAAGGGCAAAGAGTTGACTTTGCTTTTCGAGGTTGTAGAAGAGCAGGGTAGGAAAGGCTTTGATTTTCATGAGGTGGTTACTGAAATCAATCGGTTGACTTCTTACAATGACCGATTGCATTTTATGGAATGCCTTTTTGCTGTGGCCGCCGCTGATGGGGAGATCGCTCATGAAGAGTCTGAAGAAATTAGGCGGATTACTAAATCGATGCGAATTCCCCATAAAACTTTTATCCAAGCCAAGGTGCGAGCAGGAAAAGCTCTTAAGAAAAATTAGCCTTCATAGTATTTAATAATGGAAAAGGATAAAAAATTTTTGGGCATTATGTTTGAGTGTTGCAATATTTATCGCCGCATTTATATCAATAAAGGGGGTAATGCCTATGAAGGTCGATGCCCCAAATGTTTTGCCGTGGTAAAGGTCTGTATCGGTTCTGGAGGCTCCAACAATAGAATTTTCCGCGCCCGTTGACCTGACTGTGGCGCAGGTTTATCAACCCGAATTTTTCCAACCAAAATAAATCGATGAAAATCGTATTGCAAAGGGTGTCCGGGGCATCGGTGAGGGTTGAGGGTAAAGTCATTGCTTCTATCTCCAAAGGACTTCTCATTCTCTTTGGTGTTGAAAAAAATGACGATGATAGTAAGGTTCAGTTTCTTGCTGAGAAAACACTTAACCTTCGAATTTTTCCCGATGAAGAAGGCAAGATGAACCTGTCGTGCCTAGATATTGGAGGCGAGGTTTTGGTGGTGTCGCAGTTTACTCTGGCGGGGATTGTACTAAAGGGCGTCGGCCTGGATTCGATAATGCGGCGTCTCCTGAGGTTGCCCAAGCGCTCTATCAATACTTTATCCAGCAGGTTTCGGAGTCCGGCCTCAAAGTGGCTGCCGGTGAATTTGGCGCAGATATGCAGGTGGAGTTGATCAATGACGGTCCGGTCACTTTTACTCTTGAACGCTAGCTGGGTTTTCTTATTTTTCTTTAGAAGTTCTGATTCTTTTTGCTTTCTTATGCAAGTCGTAACCCTTCAAGGTGTCGGGCAATTGTAATTCGCTGAAGTGTTGTCGGGTCAACTCGTATTTTTCGAATAAAGGTTTCAGTTTCTCATCCATTTTTTTGAACAGATCCATTTTCTTTTTCTTATGATAAACAATTTCTGCAATCAGGATATTTGAAATCGCCTCCCTACTCTCATTGAGGTTGTCAGAGGCAATTCCCAGCCTGTAATACGCATCGCCATATTCAGGGTCAAGGTTTACAGCTTTATTAAGGGAGTCGAGGGCTTTGTCAAAATTGCCGAGATCAGACTGAATTCTGCCAGCCGCATAATGGGTTTGGCTGTTGAAGGGTTCAAGCTTTATAGCTTTTAAGATTTCTTGCAGTGCTTTTTCTTTTTCCCCTAAAATTTCGTAAGCCCAACCCAGGCCGCTCAATACCTTGTCATCTTTAGAGTCTAGCTTGCGCGCTTTCTCCCAGGACTCGACTGCTTTTGCAATATCCTGATTTTTTGCATAGATGACGCCAAGATTGTAATGCGCCATGGCATTGCGGTCGTCTTGCTCTAAGGCCTTTTGGTAAGCTGCCATTGCCTTTTTCTTTTTACCCATCCTTTCGTAAACCACACCCATATTGATATGAACCTCTGTCATAAAAGGGTGGATCTCGAGTGCTTTTTTCCAATAGCCTATGGCTTGTTTGTTTTGACCGATTTCGGCATGCGCGGCCCCCATGTTATTAAACACGACATGCATGTTGCTGTTGCGGTTCTGCGCGATTTTTAGAAACCGCAGAGATTTCTTCAGGTTCCCCGTTGCGATGAATATGGAACCCAGATCAGTGGCAATATCTGCATTTGTGGGATTGAGGGAAAAGGATTTGTTAAGCGCCTTTTCCGCATCGAAATATCTTTTTAAATAAAATAGCGCAATGCCTTTTTCACGATAAGCGTCTCCATAATCTCCTTTGAGGCGAATGGCTTCCACCAATGCCTTGAGTGCGGAATGGTATTTCTTGTCTTCAATATATGCTCTTCCCAAATCGTAATGCAGGGTTGAGTCTTCCGGTTCATCTTCAATTTGGCTGGTGAGTTGGTCGATCTTATACTTGGGAGAATCGCTTGGAGGGCCACAAGCTACAAGCAGAAAACAAAAAATGGCAATAAGAATCAAATGCATTTTATCCTGGGATCAAATAACAGTCAGATTACACAAGCTATTCTATTATAACGGGATAAAAGTGAGGGAAGTTTAATTCAGAATGAGGTGTGAAGGAAAAAAGCAGGTGCTTTTAGAAGGGGATGGCCCCACGGGCCAGGTCCATCAGGAAAGAAGGGAAGAGACCGATTGCAATAACAGCGATGGAGCTTACTGTGACCAGTGCCCGCATTCCTGTATGCATAGCTGGTTGCGGAGCAGATTCGTCTTCGTGAAAATACATCATAACGATGACACGCAGATAAAAATAAACCGAAATGATGCTGGCAACTACTGCCAAAATTGTAATGAGCAAATAACCTTGTTTGATGGCAGCATAAAACAAAAACAGTTTTCCAAAAAAACCAGCGGTCGGCGGGAACCCTGCCAGAGAAACCATAAACAAGCTCATGGCCGCCGCAAGGAACGGACTGCGTTTCGCCAGCCCTTTAAATCGATTAATGGAGTTGCCTTCCTTGCCTTCGCCTTCCATCATAAAGACGACTGCAAACGCGCCGATATTCATAAATAAATAGACTGAAAGATAAAATAGGATGCTTGCCATACCTTCTTGAGTATTGGTAACAATTCCGATCAATAGATATCCAGCGTGTGCCACACCGGAATAAGCCAGCATTCGTTTGAGATCATCTTGAAAAATAGCTGCGGTATTCCCCACCAGCATGGTCAAGACCGATGCGCCAAATAGAATAGGTATCCAGGTTTTATCTAGTTCCGCGAATGAGGTGAAGAAAATCCGCGCGATCACTGCGAAGACTGCTGCCTTAGTGGCAACCGACATGAACGCGGTAATGGGTGTCGGTGCACCCTGATAAACATCGGGCGTCCATGAATGAAAAGGCACCAGTGAAATCTTGAATGCGAGACCGCAGAACATCAGTCCCAGCCCTATATAAACCAGCGTATTTTTCGTATAGGGATTTTCCTGGATCAGTTGACCGATGAGTCGTATCTCGGTGGTTCCGCTACCTGCATAAATCAGGGCCATGCCATAAACCAGAACAGCAGATGCGAATGCCCCCGTCAGCAGATATTTGACTGCCGATTCTTGCGATGCCTGGGTTGCCCAACTCAGTTTTGGTGCGGTGCCGGGTCCTTCTTTGCCTGTTCCATGTTTAGCGGAAAAACCGCAAAGGATGTATAGAGAAATGGAGAACAACTCTAATGATAAAAATACGGTAATTAAATTGCCAGATTTGGCCAGGAACATCATGCCTGCAATTGACATTAGCAACAGGGTGAAATATTCCGCTTTATTTTCATGGTCGCTTTGTGGATAACGAACCGATCCGAAAATCGGGAACAGCGCCATGGCTAAAGTGATTAAATTGAATGCCAGGGAAAACCGGTCGTGGATAAGTGCGCCACTGAATATATCTGGATTGTTACCGTTCGCCGCTGTTGGTGCATCGCCCCATAGAATAAGGGTGAGAATGAAAGCTGCGCCAACTCCACCGAGAGTGACCATTGACAAGAAAGAATTGCGATTCAACTCTTTTTTGAGTCCTGCCATAAGAAGAAAAAGAGCCGTGCCCAATACAATAAACTCTGGCCCGATTGCTGCCCAGTTCATGTCATCAAAATTGATCGCAAATTCCATACAATAAGTCCTGGATTTCCTCTGTGGCTTGTCACACCATTTAAGTTAAAATTTTTCTGGGTACCGTATCTGCTTACAACGAGGGTCATCTATTCTCAATGTAATCAGTTTTTGACCGAATAATTACCAGCGTAATTTATGGGTGTTTTATAGCATTTTCAGCTTTTTTGCAAGCTCTCACTGTTGGCTTGGTCGGGTGTGAGATTTTAGCTTGTATAGTGTAAGATTTATCCTTGTTAAGCTAAGGATTTCCGGTCAGAATAGGGTATTTTAAAATCACCAAAACTGTGGAGGTTTTTGTGGATACCAATGAGGCGCGTGCGCATCTAAACTATCTGTTGACGCTGGGGATGCGCCGGGAAGAGGCGTTTGGCCCTATGGCACTCAATTTTATTAAAGAGGATGCATTCGAAAACGCAGGTCTTTTACCGGAAGAGCAATTCAGCCTCATCATGGCTACGGTTGATGCTTTGGCAATGGAGCCCAAACGTTTCAATATGAAGGTTGAGATGTTGAAACGGGCGCAAGGCCTGCTTAATAAAACTTCATTTGATAATCCACAACTCGTCCGGCAACTCGATCAGGATATTAAGAAAACCGAAGCTGAACTGGGTATTTATAATGAAGCCATGCGTCCCGCCAAAGGGGAAGCGCAGAAACGGCAGAAATTGATTGTGCAAAGTGATGCGCCGGAATACTTCCTCGACATTGCACAAAGACGGGCCACCGCTTACTACCAAAATAAATTTGGCTTGAACAAAGAGTCGAAAACCGCACAGCACTTTGGCGGTACCAAGAGAAAGTTTGATCCGGATAATAAAACTGTGCAAAAAGAGTTTCCCGGAGCTTGTGCTCCTTTTATGAACTCCCGCACCAACGCTTTTCATTTGATGATGCCATTCGACTTGAAAATCAGCAAAACTCCAGATGACCCACTTGATGGCGGTATGCGAGCCTACTATGCAAAAATGGGCTATTCCTTTCCACTCGGATTCGAAATGGGAAAAATTTGCAGTTATGAGGATGGGGAGATATTGGACATTCCGCTGGACGACCCCAATCTTATTTTCTTGTCAGTTTCCAGGGTCAAAGAAAAGGAGTTCCGCGCCCCGAACTACCCAGGTACTCCTGAAATACCCGCTGAATACGCCTACCCGCGTGCGGTGCTGGAGCGTACCGGAACTCTGGGACCCTATATTCAGCTGGTTTCTAATTTTAAAATCTGGTTCGATGCTTCCCAGGTTTCGGTTCTGATCCAGGGTGCCCCCGACCTGTATGAGTATGGTTTGGAAGGTGGATCGGGCATGATGGTCCGCAGTCATGCTTCCGATAAGGTACCTGCTTATGCTGAAAACACATCGCAACCCTGGCAGGAGGGCTTGAGTTTCAACTTTGTAAATATCCACCTGACTTTGAGTCCGGGTAACGAATCGGCAATGATTCCTTATAACACGCCGCTTTTTACGGTTTATCCAGTGCTTCCCACGCAGAATTTTAAATGGGCAAACATATCTGATATGTGATGAATATGGGTATTTAGACTTCTGATAAGCCCACCCAATCTCCCCCCGCATTTCCTATTCTGATTACGCTATACTAGTAAAAGTATATTTTAATTTCATTTTTTCCATGACACTCTCCTCAAAAATAAGAGCAGGGCTTAGGCTGGCAGTATATTTTCTGTCCATCATTTTTGCGGCCCCGGCCCTGGCATCGGAACCCATTCAGATCACCTCGAATCCAGGTGAAGATTTTGCTCCGTCCATCTCACTGGATGGGAGTTTCATGGTTTATGTCTCCGATACCTCCGGTAATCTAGACCTTTGGTTGAAATACCTAGGTGTGGGTATCCAACCTCCTGATCGTCGATTGACTTTTCATAGTACCGAAGACAAAAGCCCTGCAATCAGCCCCGATGGAAAAAAAGTCGCGTTCGTTTCTCATCGCGGCGACCAACGCGGTGATATCTATGTTCTTGATCTGCAAAACACCGGTGACCCTGTTGCTGTTGTTCAGGAAAAAGGTGAGGATATGGACCCCGCATGGTCAGCCGATCAAAAATTTATATTTTATGCTTCGCGCGCAACCCAAATTTCTATTTTTAAAAACAATCTGACAAGTGGAGAGAAGTCGCTGGTTCTGAAAGATGGAGGGATTAATCTTTCAACTTCTGCGGATGGGCAGTATCTGGCTTTTGTTACGGGAGATACGCATAGTGATTTAAAGGTTTTAGACCTTAAATCAAAATCCTTAATTGATGTGAGTCAAGGGCCGGAAATAGATGTGTCGCCTGCTTGGTCAAACGGTTTTCTTTTCTTTGCGCGTTACTCCGATGACACTAATCTGGATGGACAACTGAGCATTGACGACAATCCTAATATCTGGAAGTTGGATTTCAAAGCGGGTCGTGCGGAAAACTTGTGTCAATTGACAGACAGTTCTTCCTACGATTTTTTTCCACAACCGGGTGCCAACGACATTCTTTTATTTACGTCACATCAAAAAGGGTCCGTTGATATTTGGCAGCTCCCGCAATCGGGACGAGTTCTTTTTGCAAAAGACGCTTCTGCTTCCTTAAAAAATATTGCAGATGTATGTTCCGAAGCTACTTATTTATGCGCCATGGCCTTGGCAAACCATATCCGCCGGTTTCCCAATGCAGCAGGCCTTGCCGAGACTCGCTATCGCCTGGCTGTTTTAAATTTAAAGTTACAACATCTGGACACAGCCAGGAAAATTTTTAATCAGATATTAGATATCCACCTCGATAAAAAAGAGATTGCTGGATTGTCAGAAATTGAAATCCTTTTGCTGGATAGGAAAAATGCACCTTTAAAAATAAATGCCGAATTGAGACAACTCGATACGGTTATAAAAAAATATTCAGGATTTGCTCGAATCGAAGCGCGGGGTTTTATAGAAAAAGGAAAACTTTCGCTTGTCAATAACGCCCCGGACCAAGCCTTGAATTATTTTCAAAAAGTAGTCGGTATTTACCCACAACAACGGAGTTTGGCAGCCGAGGCAGCATTCTTACAAAGCCAGATATATAAATTGGTTGGCAACCGGGAAAAGCTGGTGCAATCTTTTGTGCAAGTGGTAAGAGATTTTTCGGATGTCCTCAAGTGGAAACAAAAAGCCATCGAATCAATTCTTCACCTTCATGGAAAACATCTCACTCTGGAGAAGAAGGTGTCGCACTTACAGGCGCTCACACAAACCTATAAAGATATTCCACAGTTGGCGGCGGCAATTCAAAATCGTGTTGGTGCTCTATATTATTCCGCCACTGAAAACCTGCTCGCGAAAGAAGCCTATAAAGCTACAGCTAAAACTTATAAGCAGGATGAATCTTTTAAGGCTCGTCTTGCATTGGCAAGGATATATGCCGAAGAGGAAAACTTTGATGAAAGTCTGAGTATCTACCAAAAAATTTCAGATGAGCCAAAGGCTATCGAGACTTATTTAAATGAAGCCCGGGAAGGACAAATTAAAAAAACTTTGGACAAGGGTAACTGGGAGCTTCGTGTTGGAGAGGTCAAGTTGGCTTTCAAAACATTTTTAAAACTCATTGAATTCAGTCCGGATACTGTAGAAGCCCATCGAGGTTTTCTGCAAGCGGCATCCGTTCTTAAGAAAAGTGTTGATGCTGTAAAAATCTATAAGAAAAGAGTCGAGACCCGTCCAGACTCCGCCGCAGAATTTTATGCGCTGGGGCTGGCTTATACTTACCTCAACCCACCGGTATTGGATGCGGCAGAAACAGAAATCGGCAAGGCCCTTACACAAAATTCACAACAAGTCTTTTTCCATCAGACCTTGGGCTGGATTTATGAACAGCAAGAGCGGTCCGGTTTCCTTGAAAAGGCACTGCATGAATACCAGATAGCGTTGGCTCTCAATGATGAAAACGAAAACCCTCGAAACGAAGCCGACCTGCTTCTCAATCTGGGTAACGGACATTATTTGCTGAACAATCCTCTTTCGGCTCGACATTATTACCAAAAACGTGAAGAAGCCGGATTGGAATTTTTGAATGCAGAACGGGAAGCTTTATACCGGCAACGATATGGCGAAGCATCTTTTAAAACAGGTGATCCGATCAATGCGGTCAAACAGTTCAAGTATGCGATGGATTTGGTTGGGGAGGAAAAAGAACCCGCGCGGATAGCCGAGCTACACGATCGTATCGCTTTAGCTTATCAGGAAAAAGAAGACTATGAACTTGCAGTCAAACATTTTTCTGCAAGCCTGGAATTGAACCGGCAAACGGGAAACCGGTCATCACTTTCGCGGGCTCTTAGAAACATTGCTAATAATATTTATTCGCAAAATCGTCTACAACCGGACTCAGACAAAATGAGCCGGGCTCTCAATTATTATTTCGAGGCCATTGATAAGCTTGAGAAGTATGGTGTGGCGGACAGGAAAAAGAAGTCATCCGCATTAATCGAGGTCAACATAGAAGTTGGAATCGGTGACGATGTTTCGGCCGCAGCGTATGGATTCGACAAAAGCGGTGAACAAAAACTGATTTTTCATTACATTGGAAAGATTTATGGAGACTTTGGTGATAACCAGAAGGCAATCGAATATTTTCAGAAAAAACTGAAACTGATACCAGAAGGGTTGGATGTAGAAAAAAATATCCCGGTTCTTCTTGAAAAAGCACTTTTACTCAATCAGCTGGGTAAATTTTATTTTCAATCTGGAGAAACTCAAAAAAGCATGGAATATTTTATGGATTCCTTTTCGCTTTCAAGAAAACTAGACAATCAAAATGGTATGGCCGTCAATGCAGCGAATATGGCACGTGCCATATTCACTATGAGTGCCAGGGATAATGTTGCGACCAAGATCGAGGAGGTTATTGCATTTATACAGGAAGCAATCGTTTCCAGCGAAGCGACCTCGTCATTAATCTTGCATAATTATTTAGGTATTCTTTTTCATATGCAGGCTTTTAATTCCAGAGAACCTTCAGGATTAAATGATGTCGAACAGGTGAAAGCCAGCCTGGCGGGTTTGCGAAACAACATGACCCGCATTGGAAAATCGATTCAACACTTTGAGGCTGCATTGGAATTGGCAAAAGGGGATGCCGAAAAATATCTTCCTACAATAAAACAGAATCTGGAATTGACCCGCCACTTAGCCGGAATGAAGGACAATAGAGCTAAATGGATGCCTCCTCTCAGCGTTCGTTGGCAATTTGTTTATTTAGATGCGCTTCGTTCAGAAAGTCCGAAGCGCCTATCTCTACTACTAGATGCGGAAAAAGAGTTGGCGCGTCTGCCATATCGAGCTATTCCATCGGATCGTTCAACATTAGCGATGATTGAACAGCTTTATCTGGAAATCACATCGCAATTGTTTGAGCAAAAAAAATACAGTGCCGCATTATTATTTTCTGAAAAGGGCAAGAAGAGGATTATTCAGGCATTGGTACCAAGTTATCAGTTTGCCAGCGAAGAGAGACGGGAATATTTTAATGAAATAAAAACGTATGCAGGGCAACTATCATCTTTGGCAGGAGAAGAAGCAGAAGCTTTGTTGGATGAATATCAGGAGTTTATGGATTTGGTTAACGAAGATGATCCTGCGCTGGTCGATTGGGTGTCGCCAAATGTTCCAACTGTAGAAGTGGTGCAATCGCTTTTGCGAAAAGACGAAATCTTTTTAAAATTACAAAGACTGGGGAACGACATTCTTGTCTGGCAGGTAAGCCGTGGAAAAGTTTCAACAGGTCGTATTGCAGGGGACAAAAAATTATTTCAGTTAGTCCAGCGGATGACCGAGCCGAATGTGAGCAAAACCGATGTTGAAGCATTATCACAAAAGCTCATTACTCCATTGCAGGATGCGCTTGGCAGTGCGAAATCTATTATTCTTCTGGCTGAGGGAAGGTTGGAATTTTTGCCCTGGGCAGCTCTCAGGCTAAATAATAAGCCTTTGATTGAAACCTCACGATTGACATTTGTTTCTTCGTTGTCGCATCTTGTGCGCTCAATTGACTTGCGAAACCTTTATAGCTCCCGCCTGTTAGCTATTGAAGCTGATTTGACGGGTGATGTGGAATCTCTTTTTGCATCTGTTACCAGTTTAAAGGGAGAAGAGGCGAACCGGAAATCGTTCCTAAAAGAATGGAACCATTTTGGTTTGGTGCATATTGAAAGTCCCGTTCGGGTTTTTCGTCATGAGCCTCAATCGTCATTCATTACTCTGAATAAGGAGCCAGCAAAGTTTCAGCGTATTTCTATTGAATCGTTGTATGCCGACCCGGTTGAGTCGCATTTGATCACCTTGACGGACGTGGAGCATGTGTTCGATTCTCGACTGGAGTTGTCGCCCACAGCTGTTTTGTTGCAAGGTTTGACGTTTAAGGGATACCCCGGAACAGTGCTTCATAGCGGAAAACCGGATTTCCAGGAGGAATTCAATAAATATTTTACGGCAACTCTTGGCGAAGCAAATCCGGCAGAATCGTTACGACAAGCGCAGATAGAACTGTCGAAAAAACATCCTAAAAATCTGGATTGGGCTCGCTACCGATATTATGGCTTTCCCGGTATGAGTGATATGGATAAACAAGCGTTCGCCATCAAACATATTAAAGATAATGTGCTGAAAGGGGCCGCCGCGTCGAAGGCAGGTGAACTTCTTTCTACTATTAGCTATCTTGAAAAAGCTTTGGTGCTGGCCCCTTTTGTTCCAGAAAAGGTCAATCTGGGTGAAAACTTCCAAGCTAAAATAATTGTTAAGGCTCTTGCTACTGCGGCCTGGAAAATAGGAGACTACGAAAAGTCCATATATTACCAGAATAAAGTTTTGCCTTTTGCAGAGAAAGAGGAGGACCCTGAAGAGTTGGCAGAGGCGCATTATTTTTTGGGTCTGCTTTATTCGCTGGCAGAAAAATTCCCCGAAGCGGTGGAACATTTAAAAACTGCTCTTTCCATTTTTGAGGAATATGAAATCCTCGATAGGCTGGCGCAAAGTTACAGCCAACTGGGCATCGTTGAAGAAAACGCAACAGAATATACCCGTGCGCTTAAAGCGTTCACGGCTTCGCAAAAAATCAATGAAGAGATAGGTGAAGATTTAAATCGCGCTTGGGAGTTTCGCAGGATTGGGAAAATTTACAGTCTCCGTCTCAATCGATCTAAAGAAGCCAAAGAATATTTTTCCAAGGCTTATGATTTGTTCGTTGAATTGGAGCAAACGGAACTTCAGGTCGAGTTACTGCTGGACTTGGGATTGGTTGCCGAGAAGGAAGGTGGTTTTGACCGATCCTTAAATTATTTTTCACAAGCGCAGGTTCTTGCGGAAGAAAATAATTTCCGGCCAGGGTTGTCGAAAGCTTTATTGTACCAGGCCAACTCGCATTGGTTTCAGGGCGATTATCAACAGGCTTTTCGAGCGCAACGACAGTCACTGGAAATAGCCAAGTCCCTCAACGACAAACTACGACAAGCTTTCATTTATAACACGCTAGGATTGATCCATTGGACATTGAATGATCCTGAACGAGCTTTGAAAAACCTCCACCACAGTCTCGCCCTGGCAACCGAAATGCGTTCGCCTATAGATATTGCCTCGGCCCACAATAATATCGGGTTGGTGCATCGAAAAGAAAAACGCTTTGAAAAATCCCTCGAATCTTTCAATGAAGCGTTGCAACGCGACATTCAACTCAAATCGAAATGGGGGCAGGGCTACACCCACCGCAATATGGGGATGAGTTTAATGCGCATGGGAAAGCTCGATGATGCCGCCGGACATTTTAATCAGGCGATGAGTTTCAGCAGTGAAATCGGCGATCGCACGAATGTTGTGAAAATCATGCTGGAATTGGGACATCTAGCGTTAGAACGTAAACAATGGCAGGAGGCGGTGCCGTTGTTTGAAAAGGCGTATGCATTGTCATCTGCGATCAATGTGAAGGAGGTCAGTTGGCGGGCCTTGCGCGGGCAGGGATTTGCCTTTATCCAGTTAAAGAAAAATGATGAGGCCGTAAAAGTTTATAAGGAAGCTGTGAAAATTGTCGATGCCATGCGTGCCGCTATTAAAGTCGAGGAGTTTCAAAATGGATTTCTAACTGACAAACAGGATGTTTACAAAGAATTGATCTTGTTGCTTTTGGATATGGGTAATGTCAAAGACTCTTTTCAATATGCAGAGCGGGCAAAATCGCGAAGTTTCATTGACCTGCTTGGCAATCAGAAAATCAGTTTGAAAAATGATGTCAGTCAAAAACTGTACGATGCTTTAACCCGACAAAAATCACACATCCGAGAAACAGAAGAAGCTTTCGCTGCTGCACGTTCAGCTGATAAGGAAGAAGAAGTAAAAGATCTCAGAGGAAAACTGGTGGCGGCGAGAAGTCTCTATCAGAATATGTTGATCGATGCAAAAGAACAGAATCCGGAAATCTCAAACTTCATTACAGTGGATGCTATCACCTTAAAGGAGTTGTATGGCTTGCTGGAAGATAACGTAGCATTGGTGGAGTATCTGGTGACCAAAAATGAGCTTGTCGCCTGGGTGGTGACGAAGGGAAGCATCAATTCAGTTCGCGTTCCCATAACAGAAAAGAATTTAAATAACCTTATCGCCGACTACCGTGAGCGGATTCAGAAAATTGCTCCTGTAGAAGATCAAGCGAAACGATTACACGCTTTATTGGTGGAGCCTTTGCAGGTGTTTATAAAAGGTAAGCGGATGCTGGGTATCGTTCCGCATGGGCACCTTCACTATATTTCGTTTTCTTCCTTAAAAAATGAAGAGAGTTATTTGTTTGAACGGTATCCACTATTTTATTCCCCCAGTGCGTCGGTGATGCAGTTCACTTTCAAGGAAAAAACGGTGCGCAGTGGCGACATTAAGGTTCTGGCGTTGGGCAATCCTGATCTTGGCGACTTAAATTACGATCTGCCGTTGGCAGAAATGGAAGCCAACGCCATCAAATGGGATTTTCCAAAAATTGATGTTCTGACCCGGGAAAATGCTACCGAGAGCTGGTTGAAGAAAAATATCGGCGACTATCAAATCATCCATATTGCCTCACACGGTGAGTTCGATCCCATCAACCCTTTGTTCTCTTCCTTGAAATTGACGCGGGATAAAACCGATGATGGTAATTTTGAGGTCAATGAAGTTTTCGGGCTCGATATTAAAGCAGACATCGTGACACTCAGTGCTTGCCAGACCGGTTTGGGAGATATCGTTGGCGGCGATGAGTTGGTAGGACTCAACCGTGCATTTATCTATGCCGGGACGCACTCAATCTTATCTTCGCTGTGGAGAGTAAGCGATATCTCCACAGCGGTATTGATAAAGCACTTTTACCGCAACTACGGTAAGGAAGATAAAGCCGAGAGTTTGCGCAAGGCGCAACTTCTTGTTAAACGGTTTTACCCACATCCTTCCTATTGGGCCGGATTTAATCTGACCGGAGACTACCGATAGCCGACTTTAGTTACGGTTATTCATTAAGCCTGCAGGAAATTGTATGTCCAGCCTTGCTTTCAGCTCTTTAGAGACTGTCCGTTTTCCTGCACCCTGGGACGTGTGATTTTTCTCATTATTATGAAAAATTTTCCAGTGACGCCGATGCAACATCTCTTTTGAGAGAACCTCTTTTACCTTTCCATTGGCATTATAGATTGTGACTGGAAATAGCATTTGATGTGCCTCCCTTCAGTCTAGAATGGGATTTTCAACCTCTCTACTTTTAAGATAGGGCGTGATGAACAGAAATTCCACTCCGATTCACGGATTTTTAGAATAAAAGGCCTGTAAAAAATAGGCGATAAGGGGAAGGCCACTCTGTTAATTAGATAGCGATTGAGGCTATTTTTTTTGTTTCTATTTATCGTGCTTTAAAGGTTTGCGCACGCAATATAAAACAAGGATGGCTTAACTGCTGGTGGGTTGATCTTTTTGACGTTCCAGAGCGCGTAGTTTCCTGGCTTCCTTTTTGTTCATTTTAGTTTTCACTTTTTTCTCTGCTACCGGTTGACCCTCCCAACCGACTTTTTCGAGAAAGTCATCGTAACCGCCATGAAAATACTCTGCGCGTCCGCGATGGAAAATGATCAAATTTTTAGCAAGAGCTTTAAGGATGAGCTCAGAGTGAGTTACAATTACTAAAGCCCCCGCATAATCGTTCAATTCTTCAATCAAGCATTCTATCGACTCCACATCCAGATGATGAGAAGGCTCGTCCAGTAGGAGGAGATTGGTAGGGTGAGAAATTATTTTTCCAAGCAGAACACGGCTTCTTTCACCACCAGAAAGCACACTCACCTTTTTTTTGCTCAAGTCGCCATCAAACATCATGGCTCCACATATACTGTGAGCGGCCTGCAAAGACAGGCTAGGGTTGGAACGGAGTATCTCGTCAAGGACCTGATTGTCTGGCTGGAGTCGTTCGATGTTGGTCTGACCAAAATGCCCGATGTTTAGGGAAGGGTGTGGCGCAATATCTCCTGCTGTAGGGGTTAGTTCTTCGGCTAGACAGTTTAACAAGGTTGACTTGCCTTTACCATTGGCACCGATAATTCCAATGCGGTCATTTTTGCCAATGGAAAATGAAACATCTGAGAAAATATTATTTTCGGTTTCCCCCCCATATGAGAAAGACAGATTTTTGATGTTCATAAGGGTTTTACCGGGGCAGGCGAGATAGTTAAATCGGAAACCCAGGTTTTTTTCTGCGCTGAGTTTTTCCATCGTTCCCATCTTTTCCATCATCTTCAGTCGCGACTGCGCCATGGTGGCCTTCGAGGCTTTGGCGCGAAATCGGTCTACAAGGTTCTGCATTTCCCGGCGTTTGTTCTCCAGGTTTTTGCGGGTCTGCTCATAGGTCTCTTCTTCCTGAATGATCATTTCATAGAATTTAATAGTCCCGCCCTTGACCTTTCTCGCTTGTTTGCGATGCAGGCCCAAAGTATGGGTGGTGACCTTATCCATGAAGTCGCGATCATGAGTGATGAGAATCATTTCGCCGGGCCATTTGACCAGATACTCCTTGAGCCAGCGAAGAGACAGAATGTCGAGATAGTTGGTGGGTTCATCAAGCAAAAGCATATTGGGGTCGGACAACAATGCTTTGCAAAGATTGATGCGCACCTGGAATCCACCGCTGAAGGTAGCGGGGTCCTTCTGGAAATCCTGCTCCGAAAAACCGAGACCGGAGAGAATGATCTCAGCCTTGTAATGATCCCATTGTTTTTCAACAGGCAGAGCTTGAATGCATTCCGCAAGAACGGTTGGCTGGGTGAAATGAATATGTTGTTCCAAAGCACCTATCCGGTAACCTTTTGGGATGGAAAGAGTTCCAGAGTCCTGTTTCTCATTGCCCAGAATCATGCGGAACAAAGTGGACTTCCCGGTACCATTTTTCCCCACAAGGCCTATGCGTTCGCCGGGATTGATGAGAAACGATACGTTGTCGAATAAAACCTGAGGCCCAAAAGATTTTTCAATATTGCTGGCTATGATCATAATTGCAGGATGTAGAAAAGGGCTTTGTATTATAAGGAAAAGAGAACGAGGCCTGCTTATGGAGGGTACCCGTACTGCTGAAGCGCTAATTTGCCCTAGTATAACAGAAATTCTATTAGGGTCTAGCCGGAACTACATCCACAGCCGATTTCAGCCGTGCGATAGTCAGGCCGATCTATCGTTTATGGAATAGAGTGAGATTATTTGAAAGAAGGTAGCTCAATCACCCGTTCCTTGGATTTTGATTTTTTAAGTCCCTCTGGTAGAGAAGAAACCACCTCTTTATGCAGAGCTTCAATGATGCTTTTTTTAAGGTAGTTTCGGCTGTAAACAACACTGACTTCGCGGATTGGGGCAGGGGGCTTAAAAAACCGGACTTTTTTCTTTTTTTCGCTGGCCGACATTCCCAAAATAGCCAGTGATGGCAGTAAGGTGTAACCAAAATTTTGATCCACCAACCGTTTTAATGTCTCCAAATTTCCACTCTCAAAGGTCAGGTTTTTATTTTTGGAACCTTTATCTTTGACTCTTTTACAAATCTCAATCGCTTGGTCTCTGAAACAATGGCCTTCGTTCAAAAGCCAAATATCATCCAGGCTTAAATCTTTGTCCGAAACTTGTGAAAGAGAAAGCAGAGGGTGTTTGGGTGCAAGATAAGCCAGGAATGGATCGTTGAATATTGGCCATTCAATAATTCCTTTGTGATTTAAAGGGGTCACCAAAATCCCGCCATCTATTTTGTCGTCCTTTAGCATTTTTATAATTTTCTGGGTTTGCATTTCTTCCACTATCAAATTAACGGCTGGATAAGTTGTTGTGAAACTTTTCAGAAATAACGGCAGCAGGTAAGGTGCCAGAGTCGGAACAATCCCCAGCTTAAATTCACCGCTAATCTCTCCCTTTTCTTCCTTAATGAGTTCTTCAATTCTATTAGCTTCCTGAAGCACTACTTGTGCTTGCGCGATAATTTTTTTACCCATAGCCGTTGGTTCCACCGGCTTTTTGGAACGATCAAATAGAGTCACCCCCAAATCATCTTCCAGTTTCTTAATCTGCATGCTGAGCGTGGGTTGTGAGATGAAGCAGGCTTTCGCGGCCAAACCAAAGTTTCGAGCTTGAGAGACTGCGGTGACGTATGAGAGCTGAGTGAGTGTTATAGATTTCATCTATGGAATTATAATAATAATCGATTGGACTAATCAAGGGAAACTGCCAATAATTAGCTTATGAAGTTAAAAATTTATTAAGGAGATAAGCAAATGAAACTGTTAAAAATGGCAGGAAAAATACTCACAGTAGGGGGTGTTTTTCTACTCACAGTAACCTTGACCGGGGTTACCCTGGCATCTGAAAAAGAGTATGACCTTGAAATTCCATTGGGACTAGATGAAGACCTCTTTCATATTCCAAAAGATAATCCTTTGACCAAAGAAAAAGTGGCCTTGGGTCACCTTCTCTATTTCGATAAACGTCTGTCAAAGAATGGAACTATCGCTTGCGCCACCTGCCATATGCCAGCCCTGGCTTTCACGGATGGGCAACCTGTTTCTACAGGGATTCATCGGCAGCAGGGAGGTCGAAGTGCCCCCACTTCCATCAATAGGGGTTTTAGTAAGGCTCAGTTCTGGGATGGACGAGCTGCTACGTTAGAGGATCAGTCTGTGGGCCCATTGACCAATCCTGTCGAACATGGTTTTGTCAATAATGATGAGGTGGTTTCCACCTTAAACAAAATTGCAGGATACGGAAAACTTTTTAAAGAAGCCTTTGGAGTAAAACCTATCACTATTCAGCAAGTAGGAAAGGCTATTGCTTCTTTTCAACGGACTCTCATTTCCGGCAACAGTCCTTTTGATCGGTTCGACTGGATGGTGAAGAGAAGGCCATTTCCGAAGCGGCCAAACGAGGTAAGAAACTCTTTTTCGGTAAAGCCCGTTGTAACCTTTGTCATTTTGGAACCAATTTTTCCGATGAAAATTTTCACAATATTGGCATTGGTTGGGGAGGCGAGGTGGTTGATGTTGGCAGGTATCACGTGACCCACGATAAAAAAGATATCGGTGCATTCAAAACGCCAACCTTACGCGAAGTATCCAGAACCGCTCCTTATATGCACGATGGTCGGTTCGTAACTTTAAAGCAGGTTGTTGATCATTATAACCAAGGCGGAGTTAAGAATCCGTTTCTGGACAACCAGATTATTCTGTTGAACCTTACGGAATCTGAAAAGCAAGACCTGGTTGAAATGCTCCGCACACTTAATGGTGAAGGCTGGCAACACGCAAACTCTCCGTTATCGTTTCCGGAGTGATTTGTTAAGAGGGGGAGGGTAATCCCGTTGGTTGGGCAAGCCTTCCTCCTTCTAAGGTTGTGAAGTTTTAGTAGGGGGGCATGGTGGTGAGTCGATTGTCATCTACGGGGCCACCGACGGTAAAATGATACAAGCTTTGATAGCTTGTATCTTTGATTCCAAAAATATGATGCACAGGGTCATCAAGAAAACATCCGATCCCGGTACTGCGGATACCACTCACTTCGGCTTGAAGGTAAAGCACTTGTCCAATGGCTCCACATTCCCAATAAAGGCGCGGATAAAACCAGGGACCATAATTTTTGAGAGGTTTCTCGAAAGCGCTGATCATGCCCAGACTGAAACAGCCCGCCCCGGCGATTTCCTGTCCACACGATACTCCAGCCGCCATGCGTCTGCAGTCATACTCTTCCAGTAAAAACAAATCCAGTTCATCAGGGCATCCTTCGGGCTTCTCCCATTTGAAATGTTTACTGAGTACGGCTTTCAAATCCTCCAGTTGGTTTTTGTTGCGCACCAGAAAATATACGCCGCGAGGCAAATCATCTACACGATGGACGAACAACCCCAGATGCACCTGCGGTTCCCATGGAAAGGTCTGAAAAGGTAGCGGGCAAGCATTAGGAATTGTTTTTATTAAAAATTGATAGAAGGTATCACGTGCTATTCGAGTTTTCCCATCCATGGCAACGGCACTCCGCCGCTGATGAATGGCTTTCCTTAATGGGAAAGTGTCGTCATCGATAAGATTTGAACAATCTTCCCTCTTGGCAGCGCTAGGTATAGAACGATCAGGTTTGCTCGCAGCTTTTGATACCTCATCTATTCCAGACCAATCCATATGAGTTTTGCTTAGAATATTGGGAGTGCCTTGCCAGTTCAGACTGGAGAATCCCTCCACATAATCAGGCTCGTTTAAATTTATATTTGGCACGTTGCCCGATGGCAAGACAGCAACGAGACAATCAGGGACTTCTATTTCGGATTCATCTTTTGGGGGTAATCCTAAAATAGTTTCTAAATCGCTGTGAGTCAGGTGATCCATTAAGTGGGTTCGCCAACCCAAACCCGCGCAAGAGATATTAAGCGCGGCCAGGGCATGCCCCAGATCATGCTGACAGTAGCGATAAGCTCGTTGCCCATATTTCCAGGCTTCGCGCCAGTGGATAGAACTTAAGCCAACAAAGATTGTGTCTTCAGACAAGCGCATTTTTTCCCAAGTCTCCATGGAGAAATGAGCTCTGATTTCCAAACCATGAGTCTCTGGGCTGTAATGAAAAATAGAAGGTTTATCAGTTAGACCTTGCACAGGCCCACAAACCAGATAGCCTTCGGTAGGGTGTAAGTTGCCACTGGAGGGATTGACCCTCAAAGCCCATTTTGATCCTTGAAAAGATTTCCACGCAGAAAGTGCCAGACAGTCAAAAAATAGTTGTGAGACAGATTCTAAATTTAAAGAGGAAGCGGAAACCCCATTGGGTGTTAGAGCTTCAGAGAAAGTAGGCTTTTCCGTCGGAGCGGTTTTGATTAAGGGGAGTACCTCCGTCCCTTCATATCTCCGAAACGGATCAGGTTGGCTAGCCCAGTCAAGTTGTCCGGGACCGGGCGCAAAAGCATGCTGATTATGTTTCGACGAACGATGGTAATGGAATATTTTATTTATCATGCTTGCCTTGGATCAAGAGGGAAAAACGAAATTATATCAGGGGGGGAAAAGAATTCTTTAGATTGACGAATCATTTGCCTTCTACAATACAACCTTCTATATCTTTGCCGATGATTTCTACTATTTCATTCTTTAAGGCTTCATCGAATTTATTTATGTTATCTTCATCGCAATTTTCGATTTTCCAATCGTAGCCTTCAAAGGGGTTGTTGCATAAAGTTTTGATTTCAGTGATTGCATCATCCCGGGTGGATGCTTTCAAGACCGTTTCCAAATTGGTGTTGACTAGAATATGAGCGACATTCAAATCATAATGGGCGGTTAATCCGTCCCAGAAAATATTTTCATCTGTTTCTTCCTCAGCAATGCGCTCTACGATAGCGTCCGTTAATTTAGCATCAAAACTGTTGATTCCGCCCTCTTCACAGCCTTCAATTTTCCATTCATACTCGGTGAACAGATCTTTTTTGTCGACCATTATTTCCACTTCCTTATTGGCCTGTTCTTTCATGGTTCGAGTTTTTAAGCGAACCTCCAGATTGCTATAGACATGAACGTTTTGAACTTTTAACTTAAAATTTGCCATTATTAATCCTCGATACCCTAAAACTTTGATTTAAAGCCATATGTCATAAAAGGCATAATGTGGGGTTAGTTACAGATCTTATTTTCTATAGTTAGAGGAGAGAAATAATAAAAGGATTTAAGCTTGTTGCCGATTTTAGGATTGCTGCTGAAATGGCTAAAGGTTAGATAAAATTGAAGGTCCAGAGCAGCAGAATAAATGAATCGCCTGATTAGCGGGTCTGCTAAACTAGGACGCTGGAGCTTGGATTTTTGCATTTCCATTAGGGTACGAGTTCGAAATGAAAAAACTGAAATTTTTGATATTGCTTCTGTTGGCAGTCGCACTGATTAGCTATATTGATCAAAGGCAATACCTCACGCTGGAAAACCTGAAGCTCAATCGAGATCGGCTGGAAGCTTTTTATCAGGCAAATACCTTAACCATGATAGGAGGATATATAACGGCCTACATTATGATTGGGTTGTTTTTGCTCCCCGGTGCTACTTTTCTCAGTTTTGCGGCGGGGCTTATTTTCGGGCCCGCATTGGGAGTGGGTATTGTGGTTATTGGTT
>JAESTE010000034.1 GCA_016763735.1 Nitrospinaceae bacterium
GTGCTGTAGCGTCGGCTGTCCTTAGCCGAAAATACACCAAAAATGCGCTGAGGACAGCGCACGCTACAGTGTGAGCGGCCAGATGGACGAGTCCTGTCTGCTTGTTGGTTGTTTATTATTATGATATAATATTATAGTGTTGCGATTTCCAGGGCTACTTTGAAGACTTCCTGACGGGTTTCAGTGTTGAGGGCCTTCCAGCCCAGCAGGGCGGCGTGCTGGTAGGCTTGTTTTCTTGATAAATGGTTTTCAAAGCGGGGAACGCCGATTTGCTCAGCCATGCTTTCGAGCTCTCTGCCCAGGAGGGTGTTTTTCTGCACCTGGTTGAATAAGAGCCTTACTTTCTCCGGGTTCGGCAGGTTTTCCTTAATAATCTTAGCAGTATCCTGACTGGTCCAGAGATCGGCCGGAGAGGGGGAACTGATCAGGATCGCCTTGTCGGATTCCTGAAGGCTTTCCACCAACAGGGGGGAATCCAGGCGCGGGGGGGTGTCGATCAGCAAGATGTCGTAGGATTCGCCTTCCTGTGCCAGCTTGATGCTGGTGCTTTCCCTGATCCATCTCGATGCCGTGGCCTGCGGATCCCGGTCCAGAACCGCGACATTCCGTCCCGCATCCATAAACGCACAGGCCAGTAGAACCGTGAGGGTGGTTTTGCCCGCTCCTCCCTTTCCATTGCATATTGTTATTATCATATAATATGATGTAATGATTAAATCATGTTGATATTATAATATATTGTAAAAGCGTCAATTCAAATTTGTTTTAAACACCCGGCCGCCGTGCGGCCTGAAGATCACGAAGACGGGGAAGAGACAAAGGAGGGGAGGGGGATTACGTAGATTCGGGATCGGCGCGCTGTCCTCAGCCGAAAGGACTGCTGTATTCCTCTGAAGAATGATGCGCTGGGGACAGCGCACGCTACAGCGCCAACGCCGAAGGGCGGTGGCAAACGGCGCGCTGGGACAGTGGGCTCTACCCGTCACGTATTCTGTGGAGAGATTTGCTTGTGTTGACGCCTTATGGCTTTATTATGTTTGCCATATGGCTTCAACTGCTGTCCATAGCCGAAAAAAGACCCTTTCCCCGGATTCAGCCTCAGAGTGGGTGATACGTCCCACGGATACCGGTGGTGAGAGGTGGATTACGGTTTATGCCAATCTGATCGACGACAAAGCTCTTCTGGAAAAACGGTCTGATTCCGACGTCCGGATTGTGATTCAGGGGCTTCACGCCGGTTTACCGGTCGAATCGATTCATCGTTTGGGGGCATTGATGGGAAAATCTCAACGAGTTATTGCCGAAGCGGTTCAGATTCCAACCCGGACTTTGTCGCGGCGCAAACGATTCAAGCCTACGGAATCAGATCGAATCTTCCGGCTGAGCCATCTTTTCCATAGGGCTGCTGAAGTATTGGGGGATTTAACGGAAACCAGGCGTTGGTTTTCTTCTCCCAGAAAAGCACTGGGAGGAAAAACTCCGATGGAATTGTCAGATACCGACATTGGCGCCAGAGAAGTGGAGGATCTTCTAGGAAGAATCGAGCATGGCGTTTTTTCATAAAAGGCTGTGATCAAGGCGTATAGAATTGTTAAAACTCGATTCGTAAGCTCTGCCTCTGATGGAGAGGGAGCCCGACTTTATGGAGGGAGGTGGAACAGCAAGGGGGTCTCGATGGTTTACACTGCCGAAACGCTGTCTGGAGCCCAGTTGGAAATTCTGGTTCCCATCGATTCCAACGATGTTCTGATCAACCGATACAGCTATGTTCCCATCGGTATTCCAAAAAATCTTATCCATTCTATTCCGCTCAAATCTCTTCCCGGGAATTGGGATACGGATCCGCCCTCAGTCAGCACTCGAAAATTGGGTGATGAATGGTGTTTGAAACAAGTATCCGCTGTCCTGAAAGTTCCCAATGCCATCACAAGGGTTGAACACAACTATCTGATCAATCCCGCTCATCCGGACTTTCAAAGAATAGAGATTCATCCTCCGGTAGAATTCCGTTTTGACCGTAGGTTAAAGAAGTGAAACGGGATTCCAGATCAGTCGTTGAAGAGACCGGTTTGATTTGAAACACCCGGCCACTGCGCGGCCTGAAGATCACGAAGATGGGGAAGAAAAGGCGGAGCGTTGAATTACGTGAAGTCCGGCCTCGGCGCGACCAGCTTCAAGGGTATCTTTCAGTCTCGGCGCGCTGGGACAGCGAGCCCTACCGATCATTCCTTGGAGAGATTTACATCTTCCGCTACTTATTATACAATGCAAAGTATAATACAATGCAACTAAAGGTGAATTATGCTAAGATCAACATTAACGGTCCGTTGGCAGACAACGATTCCGGCAGAGGTAAGGAAGGCTTTGAATCTGAAGCCAAGGCAGAAGATCATCTACGAATTGACCGGGGACGGAGTGCTCATTAAGCCACAGACCGATATCCTTCCGGATCTTTATGGATCCCTGTCGAGTGAGGTCCCGGCGGGGACGAAGGAGGAAGAACGGAAAGCCGCCTGCCGTTCAAGAGTTAAGAGGTATTCCAAATGACTAAATACCTGTTGGACACGAATGTTCTCATTCGGTTTCTATTGGGGGATCATTCTACATTGTCACCGGAAGCGAGGGCTCTTTTTCAGGAAGCTCACGACGGAAAATGCACCTTGGTGTTGTCGGAATTGGTGATTGCCGAAGCGGTATGGGTGTTGTCTTCGCTCTATAAGGTGGAGCGGAAGGACATCGCGGAAAAGTTGAGCAATGTGATTGAAATGGCAGGAATAAGATGCTCAGAGAATGAGAGGACCCTGGACGCTCTGGGGCGTTTCAGGAAGACGAATTGCAACTATATGGACTGTTATCTTGGAGCGCTTTCAGTGGAAACCGGATATCCGGTGGCTACGTTTGATAAGGATTTCAGGAAGTTTAAGGATGTGAGGCTCAGGGAACGCGCCCGGGACTGTTTTAAATTCTAAACACCCGGCCACTGCGCGGCCTGAAGATCACGAAGCCGGGGAAGAAA
>JAESTE010000035.1 GCA_016763735.1 Nitrospinaceae bacterium
AAATAAATAGTTTTTTTCATTTATGCGTTTCCTCAATAAATCAGATAGTTTTTTCGGACTTCTTTAAAGCGAGTCAGTTCTTCCTGCCAGCTTTCTTCTATGTCGATTAACGAGAATGTTTCATTGAAAATGGTTCCTCGTAATTGCGGGTTGCCGTAAAGAAGGTCAATGGCCAGTCGATCACTTACAAACTCGTAAGGTTCGGTGCGCCATTTGAAATCGTTGGGATACAATTCGGCGATGGCTCTTAGTAGAGCGATGGTGGTCAATAAGGGTTTGAATTGTTTTCTATCGGTGACATGAATTTGCAGTCCCCCACAGGTTTCGCTTTGATGCTTTTGGAACATGGGTTGAAAAAACTGCGGACGGAACATAACACCGGGCAATAGATCGTTTTCTATTCTTTGTAATAATTTATGTGGGTCGATATAGGGCGCGCCAAAATTTTCGAAAGGGCGGGTAGTGCCTCGACCTTCTGAAAGTTGAGTCCCTTCAATCAAGCACATTCCCGGATACACCACAGCCGTATCGAGTGTCGGCATATTGGGGGAGGGGGGCACCCAGGGCAGTCCGGTTTCGTCGTACCATTGCTCGCGGTTCCAATGCGTCATGGGCACGACTTTCAGCTCGCAGTCGATATTGATTTCGTTATTAAAAAATAGTGCGAGTTCTCCTGCCGTCATGGCATGGCGATTGGGTAGGGGAAATTGCCCTACAAAGGAGCGGTAATTTTCTGCTACCAGATTTCCTTCCAGACTAACTCCGTTTATCGGATTCGGTCGGTCACAAACGATCATCCTTGTGCCAGATTTTTTACAGATGTCCATGCATTTGGCCATGGTGTAGATGAAGGTGTAGTAACGCGCGCCCACATCCTGAATATCGAAGATGAGGTTATCTATCCCGGCGAGAGCTGTGGGGTCGGGCTCGAGCGTTGCTTCTGTTTTTCCATAAAGACTGGATATGGTGAGTCCGGAAACGGGGTCCACTTCATTTTCTATTTCGATCATGTCTTGCGCAATTCCGTAGAGTCCATGCTCGGGAGCAAAAAGCGCGGTGAGTGTGAATGAGGGATGAGAGTTGAAGTGAGCGATCGAATGCTTGTGGTCGCTGGCAAGGCTGGTGTGGTTGACAACGAGGCCAACGGTTTTGCCTTTTAAATATTTTTCGGGTTGTGCCAGCAGTTGGTTGATGCCAGGAAGAGTCATGGTATTTTTTAATGTTGAATTGAATTTGTCCACATAGGGAACGATTTATTTAGAACCCCCCTGGCCCCCCTTGTCAGGGGGGGTTATTAAATAACTTCCCCCTGATAAGGGGGATTGAGGGGGTTGCTTTTTATGCTTGAGAGCGGGAAGAATTTATTTATTTATTATATTTTTTATATAAAACCTACGATAAAACTATTTTGGATATGCCGGATCAGGGAAATTTGTAACCTTTGGGGATAACGATGATCCCGGATTCTTTGTCGACAAAAAATCGTTTCTTGTCTTGTTTCAAGTTGTAGCCAATTTCTGTGCTGGGAGGAACCTCAACATCTTTATCGATAATGGCCATTTTGATTTTACAATCTTTGTTGACTTTAACACGATCCATAATCAATGAGCTTTTGACTTCCGCGCCACTGTCTATCAATACTTCTCGACCTATGACAGACTCTTGCACTTTTCCGCCGCTGATAATACTTCCTTCTCCGATGATGCTGTCTATCGCTTGTCCGCGACGACCATCTTCATTGAAAACAAATTTTGCCGGGGGGGTGCCATAGCTGGCGGTACGGATCGGCCACTTCTTATTGTAAAGGTTGAAGTCGGGTTTGACACTTCTAAGATCCATATTCGCTTCCCAAAATGCTTTGATCGTTCCTACATCGCGCCAGTAACCGATTTCTTTTTTAGAAATCCCCGGAATGCGATTCCTGCGGAAGTCATAGGCATAAACTCGAGATGTATTGAATATTTTTGGCAGGATGTCTTTGCCGAAATCATGCGAAGAGTTTTTGTCTTTGGCATCCTTATAAAGGATGTCTATCAGGAAATCTTTATTGAACAGATAATTTCCCATGGATGCGAAGGCTTCTTTTTCTCGACCGGGAATGGGTTTAGGGCGCTTGGGTTTTTCCTGAAAGCCAATGATCCGAAATTTCTCCTGTACTTGTATCACTCCAAAAGATTTTGCATCCTCAATCGGAACGGGAATAGCAGAAACGGTTACATCGGCCTTCTTCTTGATATGAAAGTCGATCATTTGTTGCAGGTCCATCCGGTAGATATGGTCGGCGCCGAACACGGCGATGAAATCGAAGTTACCATCTTCAATCAAGTTTATGTTCTGATATATTGCGTCAGCCGTGCCTTGGTACCAGCTATCCCCAGTGCGTTTTTGTGCTGGAACCGGCAAAATGAAATGGTTGTGGATAAGAGAACCAAAACGCCAGCTCTCATTGATGTGTTCGGTTAACGATTGCGATTTGAACTGGGTGAGAACATAGACGGAATAAACACTTGAGTTGATGAAATTGCTCAAGGCAAAATCGATCAGTCGGTACTTGCCGCCAAAGGGGACAGCGGGTTTTGCCCTTTGTTCTGTCAGGGGATAAAGGCGGTTGCCTTCGCCACCGGCAAGGATCATTCCAAGAACATTTTTTGTCGAGCCTGGCATGTTGCCTTTCCCTCTATCCTGAAGAGTTGCTTGGTTGGAAGGGGAACTCGATTAGAACCGAAGTTCTAACCCTGAACGGTTTCATATTAATATTTGTCGAATCTCCTGTCAACTCCGACGCCCACTGGCGTGGGTCGTAATTGGTGAATAATAATATCCGGGACAGCAACAATTAGGATCGCCTGGCGGGTTTTAACTTTTAGAGTCCAGCGTCACGCGGGCACAAAAAAACCCCGACCCCATTCATAGAACGGGACCGGGGCTGATTTGTGTAAAACTAAAAGGGTAGCTTACATCATGCCGGGCATACCGCCCATGCCGCCCATGCCGCCCATTCCACCGCCAGGAGCACCGCCGTGATTATGTTCTTCCTTTTCTTCTGGAAGATCCGTGATCATAGCTTCGGTGGTCAACAACAATCCTGAAATGCTGGCCGCGTTTTGCAATGCAGTGCGCGCAACTTTAGCAGGATCGATGATGCCAGCTTTGATCATGTCGGTGTACTCGCCTTTTTTAGCGTCGAACCCATGTTGCCTTTGAGGTTTTTGACTTTTTCGCAGATAACGGTACCTTCTTCTCCTGCGTTGGCAGCGATCTGACGAAGAGGCTCTTCGAGAGCTCGGCGAATGATTTTAACGCCAAGCTTGAAATCATGATCACCCTTGAGTTTGTCGAGAGTGTCCAGACAACGTATGAACGCGACGCCGCCTCCTGGAATGATTCCTTCTTCAACGGCTGCACGGGTTGCGTGCAGTGCATCTTCAACACGAGCTTTCTTTTCTTTCATTTCTGTTTCAGTTGCGGCTCCAACTTTAATGATAGCAACGCCACCCACCAATTTAGCGAGACGCTCCTGGAGCTTTTCGCGATCGTAGTCAGAAGAAGTCTCATCAATTTGGTTTCGAATCTGTTTGACTCGAGCCTGAATGTCAGAAGCTTTGCCTTTGCCGTCAATAATCACGGTGTTGTCTTTGTCGATGGTGATGCGTTTTGCGCGACCGAGGTCTGCCAACTCAACACTTTCGAGAGATACACCAATGTCTTCGGTGATGACTTTGCCGCCGGTTAGAATAGCGATATCGTTGAGCATATCTTTTCGACGATCACCAAAACCAGGTGCTTTCACAGCAGAAACATTCAATGTGCCGCGCAATTTGTTGACAACCAAAGTTGCGAGAGCTTCACCTTCAATGTCTTCAGCGAGGATCAGTAGAGGTTTGCCACCTTTTGCAACTTTTTCAAGCAAAGGCAGTAAGTCTTTCATGCTGGTGATTTTCTTTTCATGAAGAAGAATGTATACGTCTTCAAGAACCGCTTCCATGCGCTCTGCATCGGTCACGAAATAAGGAGAAAGATAACCGCGATCAAACTGCATTCCTTCTACGATTTCGAGGGAAGTGTCCATGCTTTTTGCTTCTTCAACGGTGATAACGCCGTCTTTACCGACTTTGTCCATAGCTTCAGAAATGATCTGACCAATGGCTTTGTCCTGATTGGCAGAAATGGTTCCGACCTGTGCAATTTCCTTTTTATCTTTGGTAGGTTTTGCCATTTTAAGGATTTCAGGAATGACAGTATCGACTGCCGCTTCAATGCCGCGCTTGATATCCATTGGGCTTGCGCCAGCGGTGACATATTTCATTCCTTCACGGAAAATAGCCTGTGCCAGAACGGTAGCCGTGGTGGTGCCATCACCTGCATTGTCACTGGTTTTGCTGGCAACTTCGTTTACCATTTGTGCGCCCATGTTTTCAAAAGGGCACTCCAGTTCGATTTCCTTGGCAACGGTCACGCCGTCTTTGGTGATTGTGGGGGAACCGAATTTTTTATCGATAATCACGTTTCGGCCTTTGGGTCCGAGAGTGATTTTAACGGTATTAGCAAGTTTGTTGACACCGTCTAGAATTTTATGTCTAGCGGTTTCATCATAAATAATTTGT
>JAESTE010000036.1 GCA_016763735.1 Nitrospinaceae bacterium
GGGTCAATTCAATTTCGATGCTGTCCCCGGTCGATCCGTCCTCTATGATTCCTGCGGGTTGTTGTGACTGGACGGGCTCGATTTGCAGGTCCTGCACAATATTCCTCAGCAGATCCATATCAGAGAGCATGGGGTTGAGGATAAGCGCAACCTCCACATTTTCATCGAGTCGATCGAGCAGGCAACGACAAAGTGTTGTCTTGCCTGTGCCCTCATCTCCCGCGATGACCATGAAACCTTCCCTTTGCTTGATCCCATAGAGCATATGGTCCAGCGCCCCCTGATATTGCTTACTCAGGTACAGGAACTTCGGGTCCGGTGTCAGGCTAAAAGGCTTTTCCTTGAACTGAAAATAGTTTTCATACATGAAATACGCCTACCTTCTAAAGGAAGGATTAACAATACTATCTGAATATACATCATAACCGACATTTCTCAACCGATCACCTTCCTGTTTAAATTTATCGTCTATCGCTCGCCCAGCCATGATTTCGGGAGTCAACATAATAACAAGTTCTGTCTTCTCAATATTTTCCTGTTCCCAATGGAAAAACCGGCCGACCAAGGGAAGTGAGCCAAAAAGCGGAACGGAATTGTCATCCACTTCCTTTTTTGTTTTCATCAATCCACCAATGACTATGGTTTGACCATGTTGTGCCAGCACTACATTGTTGGATTCGCGCACATCGAGAATGGGAACAACGTTGATACCGTCTGGAGAAATTCTTTCCCCTGCCCTTTCAGTAATACTGGTATTGATGCTCATCATGATCTCGCCATTGGGATTGATCTGCGGAACAACATCAAGAACAATACCGATGGTGATGGTCGAAGGAATGAACTGGGTTACAGCCGCCGAGGTCGTCGTTGCCGGTGTGATTTCAGGAATAAAAAAGACATCTTCCGTGCCAACCTTAATCACGGCCCTCTGGTTGTTCAGGGTCGCAATTTTAGGACTGGAAAGAACACTCACCTGCCCTTGCTCCGATAATGCATCTAAAACAGCACTAAAAGCAGTAGCGGAAGGACCGTATACAAAACCTGCCGCTCCTGTAATTGTCGTGTTCGCAACTACAGAGCCTGCCGTTCTAGCTATAGTAAACGGGCTGACCAGATTCCAATTAATCCCCAGCCTGAAATCATCGTTCAGGACTACTTCAATAATCTTTGCCTGAATAAAAACCTGTCGTTGAACAGAGCCTTCCACTGCCTCAATAAACTCTGCGACCTGCAATAGAACATCGGGAAAATCTTTTACAATGATGAGTCCCGCCTGTCGATTGACGCTAATATAGGCCCTCTCTTCATCTCTAGCTAATGGCACCGCCGCTGAAGTGTCTGCAGTAGAACTGCTAGAAGTATCACCCGTTACCGATGATGTGCCGTCGCCTAGCAGACTTGATATCAACCCCGATGAGTCTCCACCTGTAGAAGCAACTGCTGCCGGATCGGATGAACCGGAACTATCAGAAGAAGAACCGCTAGCCGCTGTCGATGCAGAGGGCGTGACAATATTGTTCAGTCCAGATACTATCTCTGTCCAAATATCCGTTTCCTCAGAAGACCGTATAGAACTGGTTGATCCACTACTAGAGGAACCCAGATTCGCACTGGCAGAAGCGGTAGTTGCTGAAGCATTCGAACTATTAGAGGAGGTTCCTGAAGAGCCTCCCGAGCCACTGCTGGAAGACAGGTTACTGCTGCTCCGTCGTCTGGAAATAACATAATTAAGGGAAAATGTGCGGGTCTGCATTTTCTCCTTACGAATACGAATGAAATCTTTATCCATTTCATATTCCAGATGAAGAGGAATGAGCAAACTCTCCAACGCTTGTCTCAAGGTGACGTTTTTCAAGTCAACCGTTGCGAACGCGTTGACATTAGGATCGACAATAATGTTCTGCTCGATCTCCTGAGAGAGGGCGAACAACACGTTACGCACATCCACCCCACGCGCTGACATAGTAAAACGAAAACCCTTTGTCGCTTGCCCCTTGAGCTCGAAAGCGGGTTGTGTTGCAGTTATCGAATCAGGTAATTTCTTTTTTACGGGTTTTGGTTTTTCAAGAGGAATGGTGATTTCTCGTGTTGCAGATTCGCCAGCTTGTTTTTTCACCATTTCCGTTGGTGACTCCTTTTTGGATTGCTCCAATGAGCTGCAGGAGGCCAATGCGAAACTCGCAGCCAGAATTCCTAATATTCGAAAAATCAATGTTTTTTGAAATGACATAATTATTATAAATTTAAACAAATTTACATCGAATCATAATACAACGGGAAATCGTATAAGTCTAATGAAATCTGTGCTTTTTGTGGTTTTGGAGGGCTATTTTAACCGACTTTAAAATCGAAAAATACATACGAAAAGATGATTTTGAGGAAGTGGTGGAAAAAATTAAAAAATCAGGTAAAAGCTCATCCTGATTTTATCAATTCTACAGAAATCGACCTGTCGCCTCCGGCGACTTGCCACAGTAAAGAGGTAAAAATCGTTTCCAGAAGCTTGAAGACTGTTGTTTCACAGTAAAAGAATCGACCTATTGTGCACCGCTCCCAAGAGGGTTAATTGAGGCGAAGAGACGGTTGTTTAGTTGCTGTTTTTGAGGATTTTTTGGTTTTTCGTGTGGCTGGCTTTTTCTTTTTCGTTTTGAACTTTTTGTCGAAGGAATGCTTGATCACATCATCCATTGTAGTGGCAGGAAAAAACTGGATGCTTTTTCTTATATTTGCCGGGATATCTACAATGTCTTTTTCGTTCTCTACAGGTATGATCAAGTTGTGAATTCCATGTCGATGCGCGGCGAGAACTTTTTCTTTCAACCCGCCGATCGGTAAAACCTTTCCGGTTAACGTTAGCTCGCCTGTCATGGCGACGTCATGACGCAACGCCGTTTTGGTGAGAGCAGAAACCAGTGCCACTGCCATGGTGATACCTGCCGAAGGACCATCTTTAGGAACTGCGCCTTCAGGAATATGAATATAAAAATCATTTTTCTGGTAGAAATTTTTAGCCAACCCAAGGTCGGCTGCGCGTGAGCGAACATAAGTCATCGCGGCTTGCGCCGACTCTTTCATTACATCCCCTAACTGCCCGGTGGGCACGAGTTTACCAGTTCCGGGAAGCACAGTGACTTCAATGGAAAGAATTTCGCCACCCAACTCGGTCCATGCCAAACCGACTGCCGAGCCAATGTCAAGCGGACCTTCTCTATCCGATCGTTTGTACTTGGGAATGCCAAGATATTTTTCCAAACTGGCAGGCGTGATTTTGATATGGGTCTTCTTACCTTTTTCTACCACGACTTTGACAACTTTACGACAAAGAGTTCCAATCTCCCGTTCCAAGCTCCTCACTCCGGCTTCGCGGGTGAATTCTTGAATAATTCGTTCGAGAGCTTTTTCGGAAATTTCGATATTCTTTTTAGTCAAACCATGCTCAGCGACTTTCTTCGGCACCAGAGACCTTTGAGCAATACCGAGTTTTTCCTGATCGGTATAACCGGGAAGGTGCAGCACTTCCATTCTGTCCAGTAACGGTCTTGGGATGGAATGCAATACATTCGCGGTACAGATAAACAAAACATTTGAAAGGTCGTAATCGATTTCCAGATAGTGATCGTTGAAAGTTCCATTTTGTTCTGGGTCAAGCACCTCCAATAATGCAGAGGCTGGATCGCCACGAAAATCGGCGTTTATCTTGTCGATTTCATCGAGCATGAATACAGGATTATGCACTTCGGCCTTTTTCATGCCTTGAATTATTTTACCAGGCAAAGCACCGATATAGGTTCGCCGGTGACCACGAATCTCTGCTTCATCACGAACACCACCTAGGGAAACGCGAACGAATTTTCGGCCCATGGCGCGGCCAATGGATTTACCCAACGATGTTTTACCAACACCCGGGGGACCCACTAGACAAAGAATGGGTCCTTTTATCTTCTTTACCAGTTTCATTACAGCCAGATGTTCGGTGATTCGTTCTTTAACTTTTTCCAATCCGTAATGATCTTTATCGAGAATTTTCTGGGCTTCCGGAATTTTAATTTTATCGGTGCCAGCGGCTTTTTCCCACGGCAAATCTGCAAGCCATTCAATGTAGGTCCGCGCCACTGTGGCTTCTGCTGACATGGGCTGCATGAGTTCCAGCCGCTTCAATTCTTTCTTGGCTTTCTCGTTGATCTCTTTCGGCATTTTTGCCTTTTTAATTTTTTGCTTTAACTCATCGAAATCACTTTTAAATTCATCGCGCTTGCCAAGCTCTTTCTGGATCGCCTTCATCTGCTCATTCAGATAAAACTCTTTCTGACTGCGCTCCATTTGTTTGCGTACCCGCCCATGAACGCGCTTCTCGATTTTGAGGACTTCCATTTCTGACTTCAGAATCCCCAACAGCTTGTTCAGACGGTCTGAAGGGTTCAGCGTTTCCAGCAACTCCTGTTTTTCTTGTGTCTGAAAAACCATATAAGAAGCAATGGTATCTGCGTAACGATGTGGTTCAAGAATGTTTGCACTTGCGGCAACAGCTTCCAGCGGTATCTTCTGGTTGAGCTTGACATACTGCTCAAACACAGTCCCGACACTTCGCATCATCGCTTTTACATCGGCGGTGAGCTGATCGTTTTCATGAATTCGGTTGACCTCCACTTCAAAGTAATCGGGATTCTCTTTAAAGGTCTCAATGCGGCCTCTTTGAAGTCCCTCCACCAACACTTTCATAGTGCCGTCTGTCAGCTTCAATATCTGCAGAATATTGGCGATGGTGCCGATTTCGAAAATATCTGCTGGCTGCGGATCGTTGTTACTGGGGTTGCGTTGAGCGGCAAGGAAAATGCTTTTTTGCTCTGCCATGGATTTTTCCAAGGCGAGCACAGACTTATCTCTGCCCACGAACAGAGGCAAAACCATGAACGGGAATACTATGATATCTCTCAAAGGGAGAAGCGGTAGAACGATTTTATCTGAACCCATAATGCTAACTGGCCTGTTTCTTTTTTGCGTAAACCATCATGGGTTTTTCACCTTTGGCAACGACTCCCTCATTAATAACAACTTCTTCAACTTCTTTTTGCGAAGGCAGCTCGAACATAATATCGAGCATGGTTTCTTCCATCACGGCGCGCAAACCCCTTGCTCCGGTTTTACGCTCAACCGCTTTTTCGGCGATAGCTTTAACAGCACCCTCTGTAAATTTAAGCTTGATATCTTCAAACTCAAACAGTTTTTTGTACTGCTTGACCAAGGCGTTCTTCGGTTCGGTCATAACTTTTATCAGGGCTTCAATGTCTAATTCTTTAAGCGTGGCTACAGCTGAAAACCGCCCAACAAACTCAGGAATCAAACCATACTTAAGCAAATCTTCAGGTTGAATTTTTTCAAGAAAATCTTCTGCATCCAACTCAACTTTGGAGACGATTTTTTGTCCAAACCCGAGGCTTTTTTTGCCAACCCGATGGCGAATAATTTCGCTCATACCCACAAATGCTCCACCACAAATAAACAATATATTGGTAGTATCTACTTGCAGAAATTCCTGATGAGGATGCTTGCGCCCACCCTGCGGTGGAACGCTGGCAGTCGTGCCTTCAATGATTTTCAGCAACGCCTGCTGGACACCCTCCCCAGACACATCGCGAGTGATAGACGGGTTTTCTGATTTCCGGGAGATCTTATCGACCTCATCGATATAAATAATCCCTCGCTCGGCTTTTTCGACATCGTAATCGGCACTTTGCAGAAGCTTGAGAATGATGTTCTCAACATCTTCTCCGACATAACCTGCTTCTGTCA
>JAESTE010000037.1 GCA_016763735.1 Nitrospinaceae bacterium
AGGCTTCCACCCTGCACAACCAGCCAAGCCAGTAGAATTGACCCCAGTAGGTTTCCCACGAAGCAGAAGGTAAATAACTTGATGATGGGACCCATACCCACTCGATTTTTTAATTTTCCGATGGCAAAAACCATATTGTTGCCCGTAAATAATTCGGACCCTGCAAAGATAACCAGACTTAAGGCACCCCGAAGCTGACCCCCATGATCAATTTCATGAAAGGAGCAAATTGAGTTCCAGCCAATGGAGCGCCCACCGAAAAAATCAGAACAATTCCAAATCCAAGATAAACTCCTGCCAAAGCCGACAGTGCTAAATAACCTGGAGGAAAACAATTCATCAGTTTAATTTTATTTTCAGAAGCAGCAGCCAGTTTTTCAATATCCGTTTCAAACATGACTTGTTTCCTTTCTAATTAGGTTCAACCGCATTTTTATCGGCACCCTCATTTGCAAGTTCCGTCTCGGCGTTTTTTCTAGCTGGAGCCTTCTTCCAGTTGCGCTTATATTTTTTCCCCTTGATGGGGTGCATTTTTTCCCGCGTGTGGTAAGGGACAACGAACTCGAGGACTTTTGCCAATTCATCGCATGGAATATCTTCCATAACTTTTACAGCAAGCTTGGGGTCAATGCCTGTGCGCCCGCCCATATAAACATCCACAGCATCCACAACCTCTTTGCCGATTTTTATTTTTTTCCCTAATAATCCGATATCGGCAACAAGGTGATTGCCACAACTAGCCGGGCATCCTGACCAATGCATGGTGATGGGTGCCGTGTCTGGCAACTTGCCTTCCAGTTCCGCTGCTACCTGCAAAGCTCTGGATTTGGTTTCGATGGTAGCCAGATGGCAATAGTCTATGCCAACGCAGCTCACCAGTCCACGCATGACGCTGGAAGGATGATAAGTAAATTCTTTAACCAGAGATTCCTCCAACAAATCACCAAGCTTCTGGTCTGGCACATTTGGGATTATCAGGGAACTGGAATGCGAAAACCGTATCTCGCCATTGCCATATTTTTCTGCCAGATGAGCAATGCCTTGCAACTTGTCCGCATGGATTCGTCCTACCGGAACTTTTAATCCGACATAGCTCATTGATGCTTGCTTTTGGCGATAAACACCAATGTGCTCCGACTTTTCATTACTTCTTAAATCTACTCCTGCAGGGATAAGAGGCTGGTTTAGCTTTTCTTGCAGAGCCGTACGAAATTTTTCTTCCCCCCATTCCTCAATAAGAAAGGCCAGCCTGTTTTTACTGCGTATTTCACGATTACCATGATCTCGAAACAAGAGAATGATCGCCGAACAAACTTTCACCACCTCATCCGATGCGACAAAGACATTTAACGACGTGGCAATGCGATAACCGCCGGACCCCAGCTTTCCTCCCACTAAAACATTGAAACCATAAACCGAGTTGCCAGCTAACTCCTGAACAGCCGGAACCAATGCCAGGTCTTGGGTTTCCGCATGCACACAGTCATCGGTACAACCCGTGATGGCAATGTTGAACTTGCGGGGCAGATTCGAGAATTCTGAGTTTCCCGATATATGTTCGGTCAATGCCTTGACCTGCGAATAGGCATCTACCTTTTCCTTTGGACTCAACCCTGCAACGGGACAACCCATAATGTTTCTTATATTGTCCAAACCCGTTTGAATCGATGTGAGACCCACCTCATCTTGAATTTTAAAAATTTCCGGGATGTCATCAATTTTCAAATGGCGCAACTGCACCTGCTGGCGCGTAGTGATATCGATGATGCCATTGCCGAACTCTTTTGCAATATCGCACAAAGCTTTCACCTGATGCGAAAAACAAATCCCGTTAGGAATTCGCACCCGTTGCATGAAAAACCCCGGGGTCGGATTACGCAAAAACAGTCCATACCATTTGAGACGTTGGATATCGTCTTCACTGATAGACTCCCATCCCTCTTTCGCAAAACGGGGGATATCTTCTTTTATTTTCAATCCGTCTCTCTCGGATTTTAAGATTTCAATCTTGTTCATGATTTCCTTTGATTATTCGTAAAAGGTAAACCTCTCTCGCTGATTTTATTAAAAGGTTTACAAGTTACATGCCAACTTCAGCGAAAAATCAGTAAATGCTTATTCGATAAATAGTTAAAGTAGGAAGGTTCAAAAATAAAAAAACAACTCTGCTTAATAATAGAACAAATAAAAGAGCTGGTGCTATAAAATGAGTCGTGGAATCAAAAGTCTTCGCTATGCCATAGAGACCTTTGCATAAGTGGAAAAACCTAAGGATGAGGTTCTTCACGGAGCCTGTGCTGAGCGAAGACGAAGTATTCAGAATGACAAGAAATGCAGGTTTGTCATTCTGGAGGAGCGCAGCGACGAAGAATCTCGGGGTTATGCAAAGTTCTCTATGTCATAGCGATACCTGAATTCGAGGGGTATTTTTTATTTTTGAAAGTAGAAAGTGACCTAACCCGCATATTGCACGAGTATTTGGAAGCATGGGAGAAAAGCATTATTTTACCCATCCTAACCTGTCACTCTTAGAGTGCTCCCTCAAAGGGGAGAAGGAACTGCCCCCTCTCCCTTGAGGGGAGAGGGTTGGGGTGAGGGTGATTTAATAGCATCTTCCAATTTAAGCAAAAAATACTCGTGCAATATGCGGGCTAAAATTTAGAATAAAAAAACCCGTTCCCCCAATTGGAGGAACGGGCTAAATTTTTAAGTCGAATAAAGTCCAGAAAAAATTCTTCTTATTTCTGGCTTTCCTGTACCACTTGTTGTAGCTCGGCAGCCATGCGGGCCAGTTCTGCTGCGGCACTCTGACTGTCGCTGGCACCTTGTGTGGTGCTTTCTGCGGCTTGCGCCACACCGGCAATATTGTTGGCAATCTCAGCGGTTCCCCGGCTGGCATCTTCAACGCTACGACTCATTTCATTGGCTGTGGCGGTCTGCTCTTCCACCGCGCTGGCAATGGTGTTTGAGATATCGTTGATTTTGGTGATGACATCGCTAATTTCACCGATGGCTGAAATCGCACTCTTCGTATCTCCTTGAATGGCAGAGATACGGTTGCTGATGTCTTCCGTTGCCTTACCTGTCTGGTTTGCCAGTTCTTTTACTTCGTTGGCGACCACGGCGAATCCTTTACCCGCTTCCCCGGCACGCGCGGCTTCAATGGTGGCGTTCAACGCTAATAGATTTGTCTGTTCGGCAATCGAGGTAATGACTTTGATGACATTGCCGATTTCCTGCGAGCTTTCGCCCAATTGAGAAATGGTTTTGTTGGTCGAGTCGGCCATGGCCACCGCTTCGGTTGTAACACGAGCCGCTTCGGTGACATTTTGTGCGATCTCGCGGATGCTGGCGTCCAACTCTTCGGTTCCCGTCGCAACCGTTTGCACGTTTTTGCTGACTTCTTCCGAAGC